>NZ_JAEPKU010000034.1 GCF_016652235.1 Dysgonomonas sp. Marseille-P4677 | reverse complement strand
ATTTAAGTCTTAATTCACAAATTCTAAATAATTTTTATGAATAGCGAACTAGTAGTCGATGTTCAACCCAATGAAGTCTCAATAGCAGTACTCGAGGACAAAAAGCTTGTAGAACTGCAAAAAGAAGGTAGAGACGCATCATATGCGGTTGGAAACATCTATGCCGGCAAAGTTAAAAAACTAATGCCAGGACTCAACGCTGCATTTGTAGACATAGGATACAAAAAGGACGCTTTTCTTCACTATTTAGATCTTGGTGCTCAATTCAATTCTGTTGATAAGTTCTATAAACAAGCTTTAGCTGACAAGAAGAAACTGCCTAATATTTCTAAAATGAAACTGCAACCGGACATCGATAAAGATGGATCGATCAGTGACATTCTAAAACCGGGGCAAGAAATTCTTGTACAGATAGCTAAAGAACCAATATCAACTAAAGGCCCCCGCCTTACGTCGGAACTGTCTCTAGCTGGACGATTCCTTGTTGTTATTCCCTTTAATGACAAAGTATCCGTATCACAAAAAATTAAATCGAAAGAAGAACGTGCCCGTTTGAGGCAGTTAATACAAAGCATTAAGCCCAAAAACTTCGGAGTAATAGTACGAACTGTTGCTGAAGGTAAAAAAGTGGCTGATCTGGATACTGAATTAAAAACTCTTGTAAAAAGATGGGAGGATAATCTTCCTAAAATACAAAAGAGTAAATTACCGACTCTCGTTTTTGAGGAAACAGGACGCATTGTAGCGCTATTACGAGATGTATTCAACTCTAGCTTTCAGGAAATACATGTAAACGATCTGGACACAGGAAACCAGATTAAAGACTATATCTCATTTATAGCACCAGAAAAGAAGAATATTGTCAAACAATACACCGGAGACCTGCCAATATTCGACAATTTTAATGTAACAAAGCAAATCAAAGCCCTATTTGGAAAGACGGTTACTTTCCGAAATGGAGCGTATTTAATAATAGAACATACTGAAGCTTTACACGTAATAGACGTAAATAGTGGCAATAGGTCTAAAAACCCGGAAGCCGGACAAGAAAATAATGCATGGGAAGTGAATTCCGCAGCAGCCGAAGAGATAACACGACAACTAAGATTACGAGATATGGGGGGCATTATCGTAATCGACTTTATAGATATGACTGAAGGTGAGCACCGCAGTCAGCTGATTACCAGAATGCAAGAGTTGATGGCTAATGATCGCGCCAAACACAATATTTTGCCTCTAAGCAAATTTGGGTTAATGCAAATTACCCGGCAACGCGTTCGCCCTGAGATGGAAATCACCACAACCGAAATATGTCCAAACTGTTTCGGGAAAGGAGAAATCAGGCCATCGATATTATTCACTGATACCTTGCGAATGAAAATCAGTTACCTAGTAAAAGATCTAAAAGTAAAGAAATTTACCTTACATATACATCCATATGTAGCAGCATTTATCAATAAGGGCTTTGTCTCTCTAAAATGGAAATGGAGATGGAGATATGGTATGGGAGTTAAAATAATCCCAAATCAAGATCTAGCATTACTCGAATACCACTTCTATGATGATAACAAAGAAGAAATTGATATGAAACAAGATTTTGAAGTAAAATAAGGTAGGCCATTGTTGCTTCTTGACTCATCAATAGATGATCACATCTCAAGAAACAATATATAAAGACTACCCTAAAATACGAAAACGTAAAAAGAGTTGTTTGATAGTTCAAACAACTCTTTTTGTTTCCACGAATAACAAAAACACAAAAAAATATCTTTCTGAAAATACAGAATGACCAAATCATAAAAGCACCTATAAGACTACTAGCCACAAAAAACTTTATTATCTTTGCACTCAAGGATGTCGGACCTTACTACTTAATGAACACAAATAAAAGCACATACAATCTAGGCGTTGCACTAAGTGGCGGCGGAGCCAAGGGGTTTGCCCATCTAGGCGTACTACAAGCTCTCAACGAAAAAGGTCTTTATCCTGATATCATATCAGGAACTAGTGCCGGAGCTTTCGCCGGCGCACTTTATGCGGATGGATATACACCTGAAGAAATAATATCTTTTTTTAAGAAAAAAGTATTCCGTGAATTTGCAGAATTCGCAATACCACATGGCGGTTTTTTCAAAAGCGAAGGATTCAATACATTTCTGAAGAAATACCTTAAAGCAAAGAACTTCGAAAGCTTAAAGTTTCCCTTATATGTCGTAGCAACAGATATAGAATATGGAGAGAGCCATATTTTTAAATCAGGCCCGCTAATACCCGCCGTTGTAGCGTCATGCTCTGTACCTATAGTATTCCGACCTGTGAAAATAAACGATCATTATTATGTAGATGGCGGCCTATTAAAGAATTTTCCAGTATCTACTATACGGCGCGAATGTAGAACAATTATAGGAGTAAATGTCAGTCCCATTAAAAAGTCTGAATTCAGAAGCTCCATCAAATACATTGCAGAACGTTCATTCCACTACATGTCAGGATCGAACACATTACTTGATCGTAATTTATGTGATTACCTGATCGAATCAACCTCATTATCTCAATACTCGATGTTTGATCTCGACCATGTAGAAGATATATTTCAAGCGGGATATAAACTCACAATGGAATTCTTCGAAGACAAGAAAGAATCCTTAATTAAGGATTTTCCAAACATTATATCTTAGAATCACGCAGTCTATTAATTAATACCATTATAATGAAAGAGAAAATATTTATTTATCAGGTCCTTCCCAGACTATTCGGAAACAAAAAAAAACTGAATAAAGAAAATGGTTCTTTAGAAGAGAATGGAACAGGCAAATTTTCAGCTTTCGACAATAAGGCTTTAAAAGAAATAAAGAAAATGGGATTTACCCATATCTGGTATACCGGAATATTAGAACATGCTTCTAAAACCGATTACTCAGCATACAATATAAAAAAAGACAACCCCGATATTGTAAAAGGTAATGCCGGCTCTCCATATGCAATCAGAGACTATTATGACGTTTCTCCCGATTTAGCTGATGTCGTAGAAAATAGGATGGCAGAATTTGAAAACATGGTGGAACGAACCCATAAAAACGGAATGAAAGTAATTATTGATTTTGTTCCCAATCATGTTGCACGGCAATATCATTCAGACGTTAAACCCGATAAAGTGACAGACTTTGGCGAAAACGACAATACTTCAGTAGCTTTCGATCCCGACAATAATTTTTATTATATTCCAAACCAGAAGCTAGAATTACAATTTCCAACTCAAACAGGAGATAATGCATATAGCGAATTTCCCGCAAAGGCTACGGGTAATGATTGCTTCTCGAATAAACCCGGCGTCAACGACTGGTATGAAACAGTTAAACTCAATTATGGTGTAAATTATAACATGAGAAAAATATGTTGTTTTACCCCCGTTCCAGACACATGGCTTAAGATGAGAGACATCTTACTATATTGGACTGATAAAGGAGTTGACGGTTTCCGTTGCGATATGGCAGAGATGGTTCCCGTAGAATTTTGGAACTGGGTCATACCTAAAGTCAAATCGAAAAATAAATCCATTCTATTTATAGCCGAAGTTTATGATCCGACTCAATATAAAAATTACGTTCATTGGGGCTTATTTGACTACTTATATGATAAAGTAGATCTTTACGATACCCTACGGGATATCACCTGTGGTAAGAAACCGACATCAGACATAACCTTTTGCTGGCAACGGATAGGTGAACTTCAGCCAAAGATGTTGAATTTTCTGGAAAATCATGACGAGCAACGCATAGCCTCTGATTTCTTTGCGGGAAATCCATTCAAAGCCATACCTGCTATGGTTACAGCCACAACAATGAATACCAACCCTGTAATGATCTATTTTGGACAAGAGCTAGGGGAACGTGGCATGGATAAAGAGGGCTTTAGTGGATTGGACGGACGAACTACAATTTTCGACTACTGGTCTGTCGACTCGGTACAAAAATGGAGAAACAATGGAACTTTTTCAAGTACAGACCTAGATAAAGACCAAATAAAATTACGTAAGTTCTATATACAACTAATCCAGATAGCAAAAGAAGAGGAGTGCATCAATTCAGGTGATTTTTTCGATTTAATGTATGCTAACTACGAAAATCCCGGCTTCGATTCAACTAAACAATATGCATTTCTCCGATCAGGGAAAAAAGAATTCATATTAGTTATCGCCAATTTCTCGGAACAAGCAACCGACGTATCAATAAACATCCCTGATGAAGCTTTTAATTATATAAACATCAGCCCTTATAAAATAAAAAATGCAGAAGAGTTATTTTCAAAGAAGAAATTTACACTTAACCCACAATGGGAAAAATCAATCTGCATAGGAATGCAACCCTATTCGGCAAAAATCATTAAATTTTCTATGGTATAAGCACCCTTATAGTAATTTGTTTTTGCTAATTTTGCAGCTTATTATTAAACATATAAACTATAGTCACCTTAAAGAGTAACGAAGAAATGGATACGAATGTACCTTTTAAAATTTTCTCGGGAACTAACTCCCGTTATCTAGCTGAAAAAATCTGTACAAGTCTGGGATGCCCTCTGGGAAAAATGAATATAGAGCGTTTTGCTGACGGTGAATTTTCTGTATCTTACGAAGAGTCTATCAGAGGATGTCAAGTGTTTTTGGTACAATCAACATTCCCTTCTTCAGACAATCTTATGGAGCTATTATTAATGATAGATGCGGCTAAAAGAGCTTCGGCTCATTCTATCATCGCTGTAATTCCATATTTTGGCTGGGCCAGACAAGACAGAAAAGATAAACCCCGTGTATCTATCGGTGCAAAACTGATTGCAGACATGCTTGCTGCAGCAGGAATAAACCGCCTGATCACTATGGATTTACATGCCGACCAGATACAAGGATTCTTTAATGTTCCTGTAGACCACCTATATGCTTCTGCTATTTTTGTAGAATACATCAAATCGTTGGATAAAGAAAATCTGGTTATTGCAACTCCTGACGTAGGGGGTACAAAACGTGCCAGCTCGTATGCTAAATATTTTGGCGTTCCAATGGTCATATGCTATAAATTACGTAAGAAAGCAAACGAGATATCTGAGATGCAAATCATCGGGGATGTAGCTGGTATGGATGTTTTGTTAGTAGATGATATTGTAGATACAGCCGGAACAATCACAAAAGCGGCCGACCTGATGAAAGCTAGTGGCGCTCGCTCGGTACGGGCTATTGCAAGTCATGCGGTAATGTCGGACCCTGCATCGGATAGAGTCGATCTTTCAGGTCTTACCGAGATGGTATTTACAGATAGCATACCTTATTCAAAGAAATGCGAAAAGGTCGTTATACTATCTGTAGCCGACGTATTTGCAAACGCAATACGAAGAGTACTCTCCAATGAATCTATTAGTTCATTATATGTTTTATAATCAGATTAAGATTAACTGATATATTATCAAATAATAAGAGAGAGATTTGGTCGTCTCTCTCTTATTGTTTCTATTAAAAATTGGAATTCAAATTTGTATATATCATCAAATAAAGATACTTTTGCTACTTGCATTAAATATGTTTTACAAAATACTATAATGAAAGTTCATCACGAAGGACGCGGCGTTTTAACAACATATCTCATCATACTTGTTCTGCTCAACGGAGCATTATGGTATTTTTTCCATCATTCTGTTTTATCATATATTGTAGGGGGAGCATCGTTGATTGTTTTTCTCATAGTATTAAACTTTTACAGAAGTCCATACCGTCAGTTCAAAGGAAGTACAGACGGTATAGTTGTAGCATCAGCCGATGGAAAAATTGTAGCAATAGAAGAAGTTTACGAAGGCGAATATTTTAAGGACAAACGGATTATTGTTTCGATCTTTATGTCTCCTTTCAATGTCCATGCCAACTGGTATCCAATAAATGGAAAGGTATTGATGTCGAAACATCACGATGGCCGTTTTATGGCTGCATACCTCCCGAAATCAAGCGTAGAAAATGAACGCTCGACAGTAGTGATGGAAACCGAAGACGGCAAACATCAAATACTCCTGCGCCAAGTAGCCGGAGCTATGGCCCGACGAATAGTTACGTACGCCCAAGAAGGTGAAGTTGCCCATATAGACGAACATCTTGGTTTTATTAAATTAGGATCTCGTGTAGATGTTTATCTTCCCATAGGCAGTGAAATATTGGTGGAAATGGATCAAAAGGTAACCGGTAATCAAACTGTTATTGCAAAATTCAAATAACCGATAATGAAAAGACATATACCTAACATCTTTACATCGCTTAATCTATCATCCGGCTGCATTGCAACTGTTATGGCTTTTCAAGGAGAGTATCTTTGGGTTGTAGTATGGGTTATCATAGCAGGTTTATTCGACTTTTCGGATGGATTCTCGGCCCGTATGTTAAAGGCTTATTCTCCTACAGGAAAAGAATTAGACTCTCTCGCCGATATGGTTAGCTTTGGCGTTGCCCCAAGCATGATTGTCTTTCATTTCTTATCAGAGAACACATTTCGAATATCAGACAATCCGATTATAATTGAATACCTTCCCTATTTTGCTTTCTTACTTGCAGTATTTTCAGGATTAAGACTAGCAAAGTTTAATGTTGACGAAAGGCAATCCGATTCTTTTATAGGGCTTAATACACCGGCTAATGCCCTGTTTTGGGTAAGTTTTTGCTATGGAATAGTTCACGATGCACCTATGATAACATCACTGCTTATGTACACTGTATTAGTTGGTATCTTGGTTTTCTCTTTACTCATGATATCTGAAATTCCGATGTTTTCGCTTAAGGTCAAAAATATAAAGTTTAGAGGGAACGAACATCGATATTTTCTAATCGTATTCACCATCGGTTTAGTAGCATATATTGGCATCCTTGGTATTACCGGAAGCATCTTACTATACATTGCATTATCGATAATTAATAGTAAGAAAAAAGCCATAGAATAGTATAGAAGCCCTTTTAAGTAAATTTTCTCGTTATTTTTAGCCTAAAAGTTTGCGGGTTTCAGCAAAAAGCAGTAATATTGCAACCGATTTCGGGATAACCGCCAAAATCAGGTCCTATAGCTCAGTTGGTTAGAGCATCTGACTCATAATCAGGGGGTCCCTGGTTCAAGCCCAGGTGGGACCACTTAATAAGCAGAGAGCTACAGTAAAAACTGTAGCTCTTTTGTCATTTATATACCTATGGTTTTAGTGGTATTTTGATCGAGTTCGTAAACCAACTGTAAACCACAGAACAATATTAGTTGCACAGTTAAATATATTGTGTTACAAATCAAAAACACTGTCAAATAGAGAGTACCCTTTAATCATATGTATCTCTAAAGAAAGTAAAAGAAAATACCTTACTCTTGGAAAATCTATGCTTACTCAAGATTCGAATTTTAAAAATTTTATCTTATATAAATTTTCGATCTCACAGAGCCTCAGCCTGTTTAACTTCAGACACTCCATTCTCATTTATTGCTTCGATAGCGAAATAGTAAGGTTTCGTTTTATCCATTCCAGAATAGTAATATTCATTCACATCGTATACCATCACACAATTATATAACTTATCAGGTTCCTGACCTATGTATATGTTATAAGCATAAGCATTGTCCACAGGCTTCCATTTCAGCCAGGCGTTCCGTCTGTCTGTTGCATCAGACCTAAGGGCCATAAACTGCTCTACCTTATTCGGTTTCTGTCCCGAACCTAAACCAAACACTCTAAAACCCGATATTGCAAATTTACCTGTTGGCATATGAATATTCTCCATCTTCAGATATCTAGCTTGCACAGGCTTTTCAAGCTCTATATAATCATGCGGCACATCTTTGTCATTCTTACTCTTATCAATAAGGATACTCCACTTTTTCGCATCTAATGAATAGTAAACCTTATATTGATGATATATACCTTGCTGCTTGCCTAAAAACTCAACATCCTGATCAGCATAATTGATCTGTAGAGCATATACGGTAGATACTTCTGTCAGATCGGATATAAGCCATTCTCCCTTATCGGCAGTCTGGGCACTCCAATATGTTTTTATATCTTCATTGACAATATTATTAGGATAATGCGTTCCAAAAATAGATGATACCTGAACGGGCTTGTTATAATTAAGTAACATCCATCCCGTAAAACGGCTTTTTTGATGGTCGGTCGATCTCCCATCCGGCAAATAGTGAGGATAATCTCCAAAAGCCGTATTGCAATACATTACATCATCCTTATCAAATCCTGCAGGCCATATGCCAATACGACGTTCAAAATTATTTTTCACATTTATCACCATTGTAGATGTATGCCAATAGTTACCGCTATTATCCTGAAAAGTAGCACCATGACCTGCTCCGCGAATAAACCCACCAGCTTTTATACTAAATGGTAAAGATACATGTTCAAAATGCCCTAAAGGATTATCACTTACGGCAACACCATCTCCATAATGACTAAATTCAGTACCAGGCCCTGCCCATTGCAGATAATATTTCCCATTATACTTAGTCATCCAAGCTCCTTCCATAAAAGGCTTTAGAAATACATTATTCATATGCTCACCAAAGCGATGCCAACCGATACGGTTATCATCTAATAATAGGAGTTCCTTACGTGTTCCTATAGGTTGGAATGTAGTCCTATCAAGTTCAATACCATACAAGGGGTATACATTGCTACTGCCGTTATACATATAGAGACGTTGATCGTCATCAACAAAGAAAGCCGGGTCCCAGCCTCCAATATCAAAACGTTCTACAGCTTTAGACCACTCATTCGCTTTAGGACTGGTACTCACCCATATAGGAAAAACACGGGAATAGGTTGACCCGAAAACACATAGCGAATCACCTTGCACCCAGGCAGCCGGAGCACAAAGGTCATCCCATTTGTTAGGAGTTGTGTCTATAGCCTCTTGCGTAAGAAACTTTCTTGAAACGAAGTTCCAGTTCAACATATCACTGCTCCACCAATATCCAGTTTGGTTGGTAGAGAATAAATAATAATCCCCCTTATAGTTCACAATAACAGGATCGGCTGTAGACCTGTGCTTTCCCCATGTGGTAAAACTAGGGATAGGGCCGTAGCCATAATCCAGATTGACGGGGTTGCAATATGTTTTCTGCTGTGCCGACAAATGTAAGCATTCCACAAAAAACAACAGAAATAATATTATTTTTAAATTATTCATATCATCAGCAATTAAAAAGTAATAGAAAACAGTGAGTAGCTATCAGTTAGTTCAATGTAAATCTTGCAGTTTTTACATCGCGACTATTGCCTCCTATCATTATATCAAAGTCTCCCGGTTCAAAAATATATTTTAGATCATAATTATAAAATTTCAATAACTTCGACGTAATTGTAAATATTACGGTTTTGGATTCGCCTGCCTTTAAGAATATTTTTTCAAAACCTTTCAGCTCCTTGACAGGACGGGTAACGCTGCCTACTACATCACGTATATATAATTGTACAACTTCTTTTCCATCCATTTTCCCATTGTTGGTAACAGTGACACTTGCAGTAAGTTCCCCACGGGAATCCATCGCTGCAGTGCTCAATTTCACATCACTATAATCAAACTGCGTATAACTAAGTCCATAACCAAAAGGATAAACCGGATCATTGCTCACATCCAGATAATTACTGCGAAACTTTTCGAACCATTTGCCTTCGGCTAGAGGTCGTCCGGTATTTTTATGATTATAGTATAATGGTATCTGCCCTACATTCTGAGGGAAAGTTGTTGTCAGTTTTCCACTAGGATTTACGTCGCCGAATAACACGTCTCCTATTGCATAAGCAGCTTCTGTTCCTCCAAACCAAACATTCAATATTGCTGGAACATTTTCATTTTCCCATGTAAGTGTTAGTGGACGTCCTGTAAATAATACGAGTACCACAGGTTTACCTGTTTTTAATAATTCCTTCAACAATCGCTGTTGTACATCTGGTATCCCAATTTCGGAACGGCTACTCGACTCTCCGCTATATTCGGAAGACTCGCCTAATGTGGCAACTATAACATCTGCATTCCTCGCTATCTGTAGGGCTTCATTCCTTAACTCTTCCTCTGTTTTCCCATCACGTTTCAGACTGCGGTCGAACATTGTGGCTCTGTCTTCCAAAACAGGATCAGCTGTCAAGTTACTACCTTTTGCATATACAATATCAGCTCTATTTCCTGTAACAGCCTTTAATCCATCAACAACTGTAGTTGCCTTATTGAAATCGGCAGCCACACTCCATGTTCCCGGCATATTTTCCTTTGTATTTCCTAATGGCCCAACAACGGCAATAGTTCCTTTTTTGCTCAACGGCAACAGATTATTTTCATTCTTAAGTAGTACGAAACTTTCTCCTGCTATTTTACGGGCAATTTCACGGTGCTCCGGTTTATAAATATCGACTTTTGCTCTTTTTACATCGCAATATTTATATGGGTCGGAGAATAATCCTAACTTATATTTGGCTTCAAGTATACGGCGACAAGCCAAATCAATTTCGGCATTAGTTATCTTTCCTTCATCATATGATTTCTTTATTGTGGTAAGGAAGCCTTCGGCTACCATATCCATGTCTATTCCGGCATTAAGTGCCCGTGCAGATACGGTCTGTATATCACCGATGCCATGATCTACCATTTCAGCTATACCGGTAAAGTCGGTTACAACAAAACCATTAAAACCCCATTGATTACGTAGAACTTCAGTCATCAGCCACCTATTTCCGGTAGCAGGCACTCCGTCTACTTCATTGAATGAGGCCATAACACTACCAACTCCTGCTTCTACTGCTGCCTGATACGGATAAAAATATTCATTATACATACGCTGACGACTCATATCGACCGTATTGTAATCACGACCAGCCTCTCCTGCACCATACAGAGCATAGTGTTTTACACATGACATTATCTGATTGTTGGCAGTAAAAGTCTTATCTCCAGCTCCCTGATATCCACGGACCATCGCTTTTGCTATTTGCCCCCCTAAATATGGATCTTCCCCATTTCCTTCCGATACGCGTCCCCAACGCGGGTCTCTTGCTATATCGACCATAGGGCTGAATGTCCAACAGATACCATCTGCACTAGCCTCTATAGCGGCAATACGAGCCGAATGCTCAATCGCTGCCATATCCCAGGTACAAGATAGCCCCAACGGAATAGGGAACACAGTCTCATATCCGTGTATGACATCCATACCAAAAATAAGTGGAATACCGAGGCGGCTTTCTTCTACAGCTACACGCTGCACATCTTTTATTTTTTCTACACCCTTTATATTGAATAAGCCCCCGACTTGCCCTCTCTTTATTTTACCTGCTATATCGCTGTTTTTAGCTTGTCCGGTTACTATATCACCCGAACCGGGTAAGTTGAGCTGCCCTATTTTTTCTTCTATAGTCATTTTACTCATCAGATCATTAACAAATTGATCCATTTTTACATTCTTGCTTTGAGACTGCGCATTTATTACGAATGCGAAACACCCCAATAAGAGTGATAACAGTAGTTTTTTCATTTCTAATTATATTTTATATCCTAATAACTTATTTTTTTATTTCAACACAAATTCTTCTTTTGTTTTTGTTTCAGAACTTCCACCTACATAGAGATGGAAGTCGCCAGGTTCATATACATATTCCAGATTGGCATTATAAAACCTGAGATCATCGACTGTTAAGGTAAACTGTATACTTTGTGATTCTCCTGCTTTCAGAAATACCTTTCTGAAACCTTTCAGTTCTTTGACTGGTCTCGTTACGCTTCCTACCAAATCACGGATATATAGCTGTACAATCTCTTCTCCATCACATTTGCCTGTATTGATAAGTTTTACACTTACTTCTATTGGATTATCCTTCGTTATTTCTTTGGATGACAACATTAGGTCCGAATAAGAGAACATTGTATAGCTAAGCCCATAACCAAAAGGATAAAGAGGGTCGTTGGACACATCCCAGTATTTAGAGCCATATGCAAATTGCGGATCATCCGGATCGAAAGGCCGTCCGGTGTTTTTGTGATTATAAAATAACGGAATTTGTCCCACATGCTGAGGAAATGTCATCGTGAGCTTTCCACTTGGGTTATATTTTCCTGTCAGAACATCCGCAATAGCAGCGCCACCCATTGTTCCCGGAAACCAGGCTTCGAGTATGGCATCTATATTCTCTTTTTCCCAATTTATAGTCAACGGTCGCCCATTCATCAATACCAACACTATGGGTTTCCCTGTTTTCTTTATTGCTTTTAGTAAATCTAGCTGAACACCAGGAAGTGATAAATTGGTACGGGAATTGTTTTCACCAGACATATTATGAAATTCTCCCATTACCATAACCACCACATCTGCTTTGGAAGCTACTCTGACAGCTTCATAAAATCCCTTTGTATCATCACTCTGTATATCACAACCCTTGGCATATGAGATGCGATTTTCACCTACAGCGGCTGACAGCCCTTCATATACGCTTACAGGGACAGTATCGCGGTCACCCATTGCCGACCAGCATCCTAATATCTCATATTGATCTTTAGCCAGCGGACCTATAAGGGCAATATGCTTATCCTCTTTTAAGGGTAAAGTCTCATTGTCATTTTTCAGCAGTACCATTGATTTACGAGCCATATCCCGTGCGGCTTCTTTGTTCTCTGCTGTAAGAATATCCGTTTCTTCCCTGCTAGCATCACAATATCTATAAGGATCCTCAAATAGGCCCAGCTTATATTTTATTCTCAAAACGGCGCGTGCAGCTTCGGTTATTTCTTTTTCAGATACTTTTCCTTCCTCTACAAGTGCTTTCAGATAATTCATGTATACTCCGCCCTGCATATCCATATCCACACCGGCATTCATCGCTATTTCTGCGGAATGTTTTTCATCTCGGGCATAGCCATGTGGAATCATTTCATTGATAGAAGTATAATCGGTAACGACAAAGCCGTTGAAGTTCCATTTATCACGTAGGATATCCTTTAATAGATATCTGTTTCCTGTAGCGGGTATTCCATTCAAATCATTAAATGAAGTCATTATAGTTCCACATCCGGCATCCAACGCCGCTTTGAATGGAGGTAGAAATGTATTCCACAGTTCATTCAGAGACATATCCACTGTATTATAATCACGACCGGCCATCGTTGCACCATATGCGGCATAATGTTTAACACAAGCTACTACCGTATTGTAATCACTGATACTATTTCCCTGAAAGCCTTTCACACGTGCGGCAGCAATTAAAGATCCGAGGTATACATCTTCTCCTGCTCCTTCAGCGACCCGTCCCCAACGGGGATCACGCGATATATCCACCATCGGTGCATAAATCCAGTTTATACCTTCCGCTGTAGCTTCTGATGCAGCTATCCTAGCAGAACGTTCCATTGCTTCCAAATCCCAGCTACACGATTCGGCAAGAGGAATAGGAAATATGGTCCGTTGTCCGTGAATGACATCATATCCGAAAATCAACGGAATCCCCAAGCGAGTGTCCTCGACTGCTATCTTTTGCAAACTGCGGGTGTAATCTGCTCCTACAGCATTAAAGATTCCCCCCACCATTCCTTTTTTTAGGTATTCCTTATAGTTGGGATCTACTACAGGCCCTGTTATTACATCATAGCCGCTGGTGTACAATACAGTTTGTCCGATCTTCTCCTCCAATGTCATTCGGCTGAGTAAATCATTGACAAATTTATCCATTTCAGTATCTACCGTATTTGCTCTATTAGTACATCCAGTTAATATAATCAAGTAGAAAAAAAATATTAAAGCTGTAATCTGTCTTAATCTCATCATATATTTATTTAATAAATACTTTATCCCTCATTTTTTGAATGTCAGGGTCTTTCATAAATAGTTTCCAGATAAGGCCCGTACGATAGTTTTCTATCATGGTGGCTATAGAGCCCTGGCTTAATCCCATATAGATATTCGAACACCAATTTATATCCAGATTGAAAGCATCCCGAAACCCATATTCACCCCAAAGAAATGTTCCAAAATTACGGTAATAATTTTTCAAAGCGTCCATCGATTCTTCAGTTAAATAAGGGATGGAGGCAATCGCTCCTGCCGGAGACATTGTGCCATATTCGTGATGTGCCATGGCTTCAGCAGCAGCATAGCCCCAAGGGCTTTCGCTAGCAGTAAGCCCCCAACAACCAGAACCAAATCCAAGACGTTTATTTGGGTTTTCGATAGAATATCTGTAGCTGATAAGAGCTATATTTCGCAGATTGTCGAAATAGTCCTTACTTGTATATTTGTCTTTCAGACCTCTCGGATCGAATCCGAAGAATGAGAAATGAGTGAAAAATATAGGTCCTCCGGTATTGACTCCTACATCCAGTTTTACACCATAATAAGTATTCCCGTTATAGTATTTTGCACCATCGGTGGTTTGTCCCCAATCGGCACGATAATCATAGGCCTCCTTATCTTGGCTTGCCCAACCAGAATAGTACATATCAGGGCTTACTCCATGCGTAGGTGAAGCTATGGCAAGCAGGTAAGTAATCATGGTTTCGTTCCATCCTATTAGTTTATGATTGATAACCCAACCCTGATCGGGTGACCAATGCCAATACAGATATTTACTATCTTCCGTTTTTTTATACCATCGCCAATCTATATTCTCCCAAAGTTTGGTAATAGTGTCGCGTATAAATTTCTCATCTGTATTATTTTTGTCGAAATATTGACGGGCAGTAAGCAGTCCTTGGAATAGGAACGAAGTTTCTACCATATCGGCTCCGTTATCGCGATTGCCAAAAAATGGCTCTACCTTACCTGTTATTCCATCTATAAAATGAGCATACCCTCCATGAAAAGTATCAGCTCTATCAAGAAACGTAACTATTCTCTTGAAACGTTCCACAGCCTCTTGCCTTGTTATAAAACCTCTTTCTACTCCCGCTATCATACCCATCATTCCGAAACCTGATGCTCCTGTTGCGATCATATTTCTTCGTCCCGGAATATTTTCCAAACCTAATCCTGATTGAGATTCCGCACCATCCCAAAAATATCTGAATGCAGCTTCCTGTACCATAGTCAGGAGCTCTTCGTCGGTCATGTCATAGGTTGTAGCTTCTACTATATTAGATGGCTGTGATTCAGAGTAATCATAGTTGACACAGGTAATACGGTATTTAAAGGTTTTATTTGGTTCGTTGCTATAGTCGGTATACCGAGTACTAAAAGGATCTTGTATTCCAACCGGAACAAATTCACTTCCATTTGCCGATCTGTATATTTTTATATATTTTGCATTTTGTAAATCTGCTTTATCCCACCATAAATCTACATGGCGTTCATAGGCTTTCGCCTTTATTATCGGAGCAGATGCGATATTTGTAGGCTTGTTTATAGGTGCAAGTTCTATTTGATCTATATATAGAGTATGTTCTTTTCCATCTTGGGAACTCTGTTTGAAAAGAACTTCTTTTATTTCCTTTGTATGAGTGTAATTTATATTTTTAAATTCGGTTAGCGGAATACATACAGAAATCCATTTTTCCTGCTCTATAGTGCCTATATATTTTCCGATATTGATAAAGGAAGAAACTTTTGACTCGTTTTTGTCTACAGTACCTATAGCGATAAGGGGTAGCTCTTCTTTTTTTGTTTCAGATTTGATAAGTAACCAGAAATCCAGCGATTTTCCTTCTTTAATAAAATCTTTTCCCCGCCAATCGCGGAAAAGAACTGATGCCGACCAACTTCCTCCAGAAGCAGAAGTATAATTGAATAATAATGAGTTTTTTGCCGTAAAGAATTCCTTTTCGGATACAAGTAGTTTATTATTTGTATTCTGAATATAGCTGGGAGATTTATAATCAGCCTTACTATAGTAATAACAGCCGGTCATCAGACTATTATCAAATATTATATGGTCATATTCCGGTTCTTGTGCACCTAGCCGGAGAAACAGCAATTGTATTACTATAAAAAACAGCAGCTTTTTCATAAGAAAAGAATTATAATCTGGCATCTGCAGATACAGATGCCAGAAAAATGAAATATTTAATACTTTATTTTAAATTAGGGTTTAAGTCTTTTTGTGCTTGTGGAATAGGATAAAATTCTGATTTTCCGGCCTTAAATCCAGGTAGAGTTCCTTCTGCTTTACCTGTACGAATGAGGTCAAAGTATCGCTCACCCCATTCACATGCAAGTTCAACTTGTCTTTCTTCTAGGATCTGATCTAACGTAACATTTGTCAGTGTGGACATTTCTGCTCTCGTCCTTACAAGATTGAAAGGAATATCCCCATTTTGCCCTTTATGTACTTTAGCTTCAGCGTTTAATAATAATATATCAGCATATCGTATCATACGGATATGATTACCATAACCATATTTAGTCTTACCTACCGGCATCTGTGTGCTAGGAATATAATTCTTTCCATTGAATACTCTGTCGTGTCCATCTGCTGCTACAGAAGGCTTCATAATATCACCTTCTCTGGTGGTTGATCCGGCATATAGGAAGGTTGTTTCTTTACGTACGGTCTCACCTCTGTCATTAAATAGTTTCTCGAGAGACTTGGATGGGACCATAAACCCCCAACCGGTTCCTATTTTAGTACCTTCAAATCCCTGACGAGGTCCTTGGTATTCGAACCAGGCATCCGATTCTATATCTGTAACCCCAGCCAAACCGTATTGCAATTCAAATAAGTTTTCATCAGACAGGCATCCCGGCTTTTTAAAATAATCGTAAAAGTCAGGATAAAGTTCAAACTTATTACTTTCTATAATTTCGTTAGTAGCATTCAATACGGCATCCCAATCGTTTATATCCGCATTTGCTTTAGCTTTTAACCCCAATGCGGTATATTTTGTTACTCGCCCTTTCATTGGCATTTCATTTGGGCGCAAAGCAGGCAGATTATTTGCGCAGAAATCCATTTCAGCATTAATAAAGTTATAAATGTCTTCTCTCGAAGTCACTTCCATGGCCTTAAATACTTGCTCATTATCTGTTACTAATAATATATCTCCCCAAAAGCGTACTATATGGAAATATGCAAAAGCTCTTATAAATCGTACTTCAGCTTGATATTGCAAATTCAATCTTTTGTCAGCATCGCTTGTCACATGTTCATTATAGCTAGCCAAATCGATTAATGCTGAATTACATTGTAATACCATATTGTATAGCCCTGTCCACGAACCATTAAGCGCCCAATATCCACCGAGCTGATTATACTCGAAACTCTTTGCGTAGTTCAGTTCTCCCTGATCTGACGGAGTAGAACCTTTTTCGACATCGTCTCCCCTGATTGACATTAGCCCAAATCGTCCCCAGAAGCTAAAACCATCTCCGGTTCTGGCACGCGCATAAATCCCGATTACCGGCTGATCCATGTTTTTGGTAATTGTGTAGTCTATACTTGAGACTGGTCGTGAATTTTCAGGTTCTTTATCTAGGAAACCATCACAGCTACTAAATAATAGCACCGCTGATAAAAAAATGTACTTATATCGTTTCATAATTTTTTTATTATCTTAATTATTAGATTTAATATGTTATTTTCACCCCAATACTATATGTAGATGTCAATGGATATACATCGATATCTATACCATCGGCAACATCTGTAGTGAATCCGTTATAAGAGAAGAAGTTGAAAGGACGTTCTGCAGTGAAACTCAGCCTCATACTAGACCTATTATTACTTTTCGGGAAAATATTCTGAAAAGTATATCCGAACTGTATATTCTGAATTGTAAATGTATTTGCATTTTCAACAAAGAATGTATTAAACTTACTGTATGTCCATGTATGTCCTAAAGCAGCACCTGATACATATTTGTTTGTAGATCCTTCTCCTGTCCACCTGTTTTTTATAATATTTTCGTCGAAGTTAATATCCGATTGTTTTTGTCTCATGAAGCGTTTATGATTCAATATCTTATGCCCGAACTGCCCTTGGAAAGCAGTTCCAAAATCGAAATTCTTGTATGTGAATCCTATATTACCTCCTAAAAATAGTTTAGGAAGTGGTGATCCTAATACGTCCCTATCCTGATCGGTTAACTTACCATCCCCATCAAGATCCTTAAATTTAATATCTCCAGGAACCGGCTTGCTGGCGATATCAGCTAATGTAGGATCATTATCTATTTCAGCCTGATTTTGATATATTCCATCCATCACATAACCATAATACGCATCTACAACTTGTCCTACTTGTCTTATACGACTATAGTCTCCGGTTGTAATGATTCTATCGAGATCATCCAGTTTTGTAACTTTATTTTTCAAGGTCGACATATTTACACCGATATTGTATGTAAAGTCTTTAGCTATACGGTCTTCCCAATTTAGAGATAATTCAATGCCCGAATTCTGTATCTCTCCGTTGTTCATTAATAATGAACCTGCACCTAGTTGCAATTCTTTCCTAAATACGGCATCTTTTGTCGTACGCTTAAAATAATCAAATTCTCCACTAAGACGATTGTTCAAAACTGTAAAATCCAAACCAAAATCCCATTCTTCTACCTTTTCCCACTTCAAAAAAGTGAAGAAAGAGAGACTGGAAGTACCAGTATGTAATTGTCCATTGAAATATCCTGTCTCCTGTGTAATAGAAGGAAAGCCATCATTGCCTTGTATTTTGTCATTGCCTAACAATCCCCAGCTACCCCTTATCTTCAGGAAATCAAAGATACTTTGGTTCTTCATGAAACTTTCTTCTGAGAGCACCCATCCCAAACCAACAGAAGGAAAATAGCCCCATTTTTCCTGGTACTTACTTGATCCGTCAGCACGGAATGTAGCAGATAGAAGATACCTTCCCTTATAGTCGTACATGGCACGTCCAAAAAATGAAGCGCCCCTATATTCCCGAGCATGATCATACCAAGTATCCTCATCACTATCTTGCGCAATGATACCATCACTATTATGTAGATACCAATATTCGTCTCTTTCTCCTGGAACTCCATCGCCTTGGAGACGTAGTCTTTCCCAACGATCTTTACGTACCGAAGTACCCGCCATTACTGTCAGATTGTGACTATCATTGAATGAATCACGATATGTTAATATATTGTCTATGAGCCAATTGTTTGTATATTCTGTTGATTTGGTCAATAAGCTCTTTGCCCTCTGTTGATTGGATGAAATTTCATATTGAGGCAGAAACTGGCGATTACGTTGGAAGGCCAGGTCCTGATTGAAAGAGGTCCTAAATGTCAGTTTACTTTCAAGAAACGATAATTCCATATACATGGCTGGTAGTACCTGTGTTATACCTACTTTATCATTATAATAATCAGCTAAAGCTACCGGATTCCAGAAATACTGACCTAATCCTATTTCTTCAGGCGATACATAGTTTTTCGGATTGAGTGTTCCTCCTTTGCCGTTCTTATTATATACCGGATAGATGGATGGTGATGTATAAGCATTACCAAAAGCACTTTTATTGGCAAGTCTCTGGTCGCTGTTCATAACGATGAAGCTACCGCCTACTTTTAGCCAATCAGTTATTCCTATATCAACTTTTGTCCTAAGATTAAGGCGTTCATAACTATTGTCGGTATCAAGAATACCATCCTGATTCAGATAACTGATTCCCACTGAATATGACGTCTTTTCTCCGCCACCGTTCACACTAATCGAATGACTATGCATAGGTGCTGGTTTCAGAATTTCGTCAAACCAATCTGTATTTACAGCCGGAATGCCGTTACTACCTCCATATTTTGCTATAGATTGATCGATTGAAGTTGTATTTCCAATTTCTTTCATCACAGTGGCATATTGTTCCGAATTGGCCATCTTGACCAAATTAGAAGCTTTTTGTATTGCAAAATACCCATCATATACAATTTGAGGTCTTCTGTTGGTTACGCCTTTTTTAGTTGTAACGAGAATCACCCCATTTGCAGCACGCACTCCATAAATAGCAGCAGCTGAGGCATCTTTTAGTATGCTGATATTTTCAATATCTGCATTGTTCAGAAAATCTATGTTATCAAAGAACATACCATCTACGACATATAGTGGACCCTGTTTGTCATTATCGTAGTTCCCTATTCCACGTATACGCACCTTAGGAGAGCTACCCGGCTGCCCGGTATTGATAACCTGCAATCCGGAGACTTTTCCTTGCATAGCCTGCATTGGCGATGCAGTCAGATGCTTGTTCACTTCTTTTCCGTCGATAGTAGCTATTGGAGATGTCAAGTCCTTGGCTTTTGCAGTACCATATCCTATTATTACAGTCTCAGTAAGCATTGTAGCATTATCTTGCATTACAATATTCACTACACTTTGGGAGGCTACTATAATTTTTTGCGATTGCATTCCGATGTATGTAAATTCGATTACATTACCGTTTTGTACTGAAATAGAATATTTTCCGTCAATGTCAGTAACAGTACCAATAGATGTTCCTTCTACTTGAACGCTAACCCCGATAAGAGGCTCGCCTCCAACATCTGTTACCATACCTGTAATTGTCTTTGTTTGCGCATAAATATTAGCTATACTCACCAATAAAAGGCAAGTAAAGACCAATAAGCTTCTTCGCAAGGTTAGGTTCGAAGCCTTTTTAACAAATGTCTTTTTTGATTTAATTTTCATAGTTTTAAGCTTTTTATTTAAACATACATTTTTTAAATAAATCTTCCATGAACGGCAGAACAGTCGAAAATCAGTTTTAGCTGTTTCCAATTTGTACACAATGATAGACGAGTACTATCTTTATAGTAGGGTTCTGTTCGTTTGATATTAGATTTTTGTTAGACGTAAGTAATTATTATAAAATGTTTGTAAAATTTAAATTGTGGTAAATTTACGTAGTTTTTAACCGCATTAATATGCCACAAAACGCCGTAAGAAGTTAACTATTTATTTTACAGTTATCAGATTTAAGATCTCAGTCTGGAGATATAGTAACAATAGAGAGCTAAGTGAAAATCAGCTCAAAATCGACCAGGCAATAGTAAAGGCTTTGATTATTCTTTTTACTCTAATTTAAATTCTGATTAAAGTATTCCAGACTTTTTTTAATATCGTCCAACTGCGAATCACCAAAATCTTCATATTCTACAGAGATAAGACCATTAAACCTTTGTCTTTTCAATTCATTCAGAACTTCTTTTACCTGTAAGACTCCGGTACCCCATGTTGTATCTTTCATTTTTTCATCCAGGTCTTTTATGTGTACGACCTTTATACGTCCTTCAAATTTTTTAAGTGTTTCTATCGGATCATTACCGGTTCTCTTCCAATGACCAATATCGGCACATACACCCATTATCTGGTTACGCCCTTCAAGCGCTCCAAATAATACATTCGGGTCTGCATAAATAGATGGGTCCGGATGATTATGTATCGCGACTTCTATATTATATTTCAGTGCAAGTTCTTCCACAAAATCAAGATGTTCGAGTTTCGGTTCACAAGTTATAGTATGTATCCCCATATCTTTAGAAAAACTGAAAAAGCGCTCCCAATCCTCTGTCGCATCATAGAATGCTACTCCAAATGCATAGAGTTTAATATCACGTTTAGCGAATTCTTCTTTTAATTGCTTTTTTACATTATCTGTGATATCGAAATTCAGATAAGCCGTGTCAGCGAAATTCCCCCCTAATGTCTGGAAGAAATAAGCTTCGGCATAATGAAGACCAAGATCCTTTGATTTGTCTAATGTCTCCATCAATGTAAATTTGTGAAATGTATACGTTTGGATACCCAGTTTCCATTCAGGTTGCTTCACTTCTTCTTTACAGGCTGTAAAAGATAGAATAACAGATAATAAAAGTAACTTAAAGGATTTCATAATTATTATATTCAGAAGGTTACAAGATCAAGGTTTTATTTAAACTAATAGATAAGGTTAGATTTTCAAGTGAGGGAGTGCCTTAAATTTTCACACTCCCTTTTGTGATTACACTTCCGTTTAAGGCATAGCTGGTAAAGACCAACCATCTCTATATGTATGTTTTATATATTCGGAAGCGGATGATTGGGCATTTAATGTTACATATTCTCTGTCAAAGTGAGGATGACCGTCTTTAACCCAGAAACTGTCTTTTGACACAATTCTTAATTCTTCATTTGCTCCTATATTTGTAAATTTCATATTTGGCCCATCCCATTTCAATACTTTATTCAGACTTTGCAAACGAATGGCAAGCACACCGAGTAATACCATTTCATTAAATGGCCCTGCATATGCAAAATTACTGGATGTCTCTACTCTGTTTTCAGACGATTCTTTGCAAGCTCTCACCCAGTCCTGCTCATGATATCCATCAAAATAGCCTGTAGCACCCGGAATGCGACGAAGTGTCTGAGGTACGTTCGGAATACGCCCCGATAGCAAACGAGGATTAAAACCTCCGCAATCCGTAAGCAATGTATCTTTTGATCCGATAAAAAGGCAACCACCAAGTCCATCACGCATAAGATCAGTTCCATCAGGCAATAAATCCGGACGATGAGGGAATAGTCCGCCATCATACCAATATACCTTTACCTCTGGCATAGCAACTTTAGGCATGTTGTCGCGCGCAAGAAATGTAAATTCCACCTGTTCGCTTTGAGGTGGTGATTCTGTATTTATCAGAGATGAATTACCTTGTATTTTAGTAGGATATCCCAGCTTCAATGCCTGATAGATAGGATCTAGTACATGACATGCCATATCACCGAATGCTCCGGTTCCGAAATCCCACCATCCTCGCCAGTTCCAAGGTGTATATACAGGATTGTAGGGACGGAATGGGGCTGGCCCGATAAAATTGTCCCAATCTAAAGTTGAAGGAACTTTCACAACTTCTTTGGGGCGCTGTAGTCCCTGAGGCCATATCGGTCGGTCAGTCCAGGCATGAACTTCACGAATCTCTCCGATCTCTCCGTTCCATATCCATTCGCATACCTGGCGTGCTCCATCACCAGAATTGCCTTGATTTCCCATCTGTGTCGCTACTTTGTACTTCGCAGCCAAACGTGTCAACAGGCGGCTTTCGTATATAGAATGAGTGAGAGGTTTTTGGCAATATACATGTTTTCCCATAGTAATAGCAGTAGCAGCTATAATGGCATGTGTATGGTCGGGAGTAGAGATCATTACACCATCTATCTCTTTACCAAGTTCATCAAACATTTTACGCCAGTCTTTATATCTTTTAGCTTTGGGGAATTCGTTGAAACAGCCTTTCGCATAAGCCCAATCCACATCACATAAGCCAATAATATTTTCTGTATTCATCCCCACAAGATTAGGATGCCCCTTTCCTCCAATACCTACACCTACAATATTCAGTTTGTCACTTGGTGCTTTATGCCCTAGTCCACTGATTACATTCGATGGAAATATATATAAACCGGCAGCAGCTATAGCTGATTTTTTTAAGAAATTTCTACGAGTAGTCATAATCATGTATAGTTTTTAAAGTTCTTTAATCATGATATTTCTGTACCACACCTTTGTTCCGTGGTTTTGTAATGAGATATGCCCTTCGTCAAATTTACCATAATCCGGAAAATCTGACCATTTGCCACTATTGCGCAATTTGGTCCATTCGTCTGAATATTTAGTGTATTGTACAGTTTCTTCCCCGTTCAGTATCTGAGTTACATCATTTTCATTCACTACCAGCATCAACTGATTCCATTCGCCTAAAGGTTTATACGGTTTTGCTTTAGGTGGATACATGGCATAATTGCCTCCGTTTATTTGCCAGTCTTCGAGAGGATCAGCCCAATTCTCGTGATCGATGACCTGAAATTCAGGACCTGTTTCATATGCAAACTTATATTTGGGGTCTTCTTTGATCTGAAAAAGCACACCGCTATTTGCTCCTTTTGTCATTTTATATTCCAACGATAGAGCAAAACTCTTGTATTGCTTATCAGTAATAAGGTCTTGTTCTTCTTGAGCTCCTACGCTTTTCATCGTCAGTGTTCCATCTTCAACAGCCCAGCAGCCAGGAACGCCTTTCTGATTATAACCGTGCCATCCTTTGGCGGTAGTTCCGTCAAATAAAAGTTGCCACCCTTTCGATTTTTCAGTCTCTGTTATAGTATTAGGTGCTGAAGTCCGATCGATTTCATTGTACAAGGTCATCGGATCATTTACTGTTTTTTCAGAATCAGCAATTTGCTGTTCTGTTTTTTTACCATTGCACGCATATAATGATGCGACAATAAGTATAAGTGAAAAATAAAAAATCTTCTTCATAATTCTTTTATTCTGATTCATTTAGTACATCATAAATAGGAATCAATCACTATAATGACTCATTAAACCGTATAACTATCATTTTTAAATTTAGGCAAGCTGGCTTTTAATCGTTACAAATTGTCTCTATTATTAGAGATAAAGCCTGTTAACAGACTCATTTTACCGATATATTACTTTTTATATTACAACCGGCCATTTGAAAGATGATTTCAGAGAAATCCTCCGCCCTTCTTTTTGCGAAAATCGTGCGGCTTCTATAATTTCCAAAACATGTAAGGCATGCTCTGCATTTATCAACAGGTCTTTTCCTGTCGCCATTGATTCGCAGACAATAGACGCACCCTCTTCCCAAAGGAAAGTACCTCTATCTGTAACAAAACGTTGCGTATTTTCGTGGGCTGTAGTTGCCATATCCACGGCAAATGGTTTCCAGTCATAACCAATCATATGCATATTGCCAGTAGAACCAACTACAGATATAGTCGGACGTTCTTGACCTGTACCCTCGTGCCCATACGGATCAAAATAGTTAAAACCACACTGAATATGAGTGAGTACATTATTTTGATGCTCCATAATGATCATGGCATTATCTTCCGCTACAACCTGAATATGACCTTTATTCCCTGTGTTACGGGTAGGGTCTACAACATTAGTCATTGCAATAATCGACTTAGCGGGACCAAACAATCCTGTCAGTGTGGATATATTATATACACCCAGGTCCGGCAAGCTTCCCCCGCCTTCTTCAAAGAAGAACGCAGACCAGTTAGGTCCTTGATGTCCATAATGCGCATGTGCGGCAGCTATGCGTCCCAGTTTATTTTCATTAATTTGCTTTGCCATGAAGGCAAATTGAGGGCTGTTTACAACAGCTGGTGCCCCCCATATCCGCACTCCCTGATTTTTAGCAAGTTCGTACAGCTCACGCCCTTCTTCATAAGTGTTAGCCATCGGTTTTTCACTCCATACGCTGATATTTTTTAGCAGAGCTATCCGATTTAAACGACCATGCTCTTGCATATCTGTAAGATTCACAAATAAATCAAAAGGAACTCCGGCTAACATCTTATCAATATGAGGATACCAGTTCTTTACATTATATTTTTTAGCAGCCTCTTGCGCCCTCTGTGGTATAATATCACAGACACTTACAACTTCAGCATAAGGGCATTTTATTAAATGTGGCAGATACATACCTGATACACTTCCGCATCCAATAATCCCTACGCGTATTTTCTTGTCTGAAGAAATTGTTGGGGCCTTTGCAAATGAGGTAGCAGCCTCAAGAGAAGATGTGCCTATGACGGGTGCGGCAACTGCTGCAACTCCAATAGAACTTAAACGTGATATAAATTGCTTACGGTTCATTCTTTATATTATTTTCAATTATAATTTCAGAGCAAATGTGGAAAAATAAAAAACAGATAATTTATATTAAAAGACAAAATGCTCTGCGTGTAAGGCAGAATTGTTTCTTCATAGTATTCTAAAACAAAAATAGGCAATATCGACAATAAATTAGATAGACTAATTCTGCCAAAAGAATGGATTATTTTTGCTTTTTATCAGCTTTTTGACTACGGTTAACATTATTCCAAGTCAATTTCTATTATTGCATTACTATTATTAACAACAAAGATATGTTGCTCATTTTGTAATATACTGTTTATGGCTGTGTTATATATAGTTTTATCATAAAAATCTTTAAGATTATCGAGTGGGTTGAGTACCGGAATATTTGCTTTATGCAGAGATAATACTTTGTTGTTACATCGTATTTGCTTTAGATAATCGAACCCATGCAATATAATTTGTATTTTCTTGTAGGGTGATATAAAATCCCCCTCTTTCGCTGAGAATGTAATTCTCTTATTATCTGGGTCATATTGTATCGTACGTTTCGCATACATATTTTTCTTGTAGGCAAAACTGTTTCCATCATCCTCATAATGCACATAAGTATTTGGTGTTTTACCTGCATATATGTGTAAATACAAGGTATCGCCAGGATTCTCTTTAGTCGACTGCGTTATTTTCTGCATGGGAATAATGGATGATGCCTTTACATAAACAGGTATTTGATAACTTGGCACATCAACTCTTATCTCTTTTTTACCATCTATTGAGTGGTCTGTAAAAAGATCATACCATTGTCCTTCGGGTAGATAGATTTTTTTTGTTGTTTCCTTCGATGTAACAGGGATAACCAAGAATGCATCACCGAATAAGAACTCATATTGATTGTCTATACTGTATACTTTATCATCGAACGGATAATTGACACATAAGCTGCGTGTAATAGGCATCGCAGTCTGTGAGGTTTCATAGAATTTGTCGTATATATACGGCATCAAACGATAACGAAAATTGATGTAGGTTTTAGATATGGCTTCCACTTCTTCTCCATAAGCCCAAGGCTCATTGGCAGTGGCAAAGTATTCTTTATGGTTACGTACAAAGGGAGAGAATATACCTACCTGTATCCAGCGTTTGAACAAATCTTTGGACCCGTCACCGATATAGCCTCCCAAATCTGGGCCGCAAAAAGGGATACCTGACAGGCTCATTTGATTATTTAATAAAATGCTAGTCAGTAAACCTTCATCACTAGCTGTATTGTCTCCGCTCCATACAGCGGCATAGCGCTGAATACCCGCAAAAGCCGAACGTGTATAGACAAAGGGACGTAAGTCAGGGTTATATTTTAATGCTGATAAATAACTGCTACGGGCCATTTGCATTCCAAATACATTTTTGGCTTCCGGCGCATTGGCTCGGCGTCCTTCAAAATCAAACAGTATATTATCGGGCATGTAACTTGCCACTAATGCAGGTTCGTTCATATCATTCCAGTATCCGTGAATACCAATGTCGGCAAGAAACCTCATCTTATCGATCCACCATTCACGTCCTCTAGGATTAGTATAATCTATATAATTATTGGTATTGGGTGCAATGTCGGACGTAAAAGTTGTACCATCCGCATATTTTAGGAAAACATCTTTTTTCATTGCGTCCAGATAGGCATCGTATGTCGAATCTATTTTGATACCAGGATTAACGGAAGCCGTAAGTTCGATGCCCATAGTTGACATCTTTTCAGCCAACCCTTTTATATCAGGGAAACGGTATGTATTGATACGGAAAGGTTCATATTCATGTAGATAATCAGCATCAAGCACAATACAGTCGAGCGGAATTTGTTTGTCACGAAATGTTTGAGCAATATTTTCCACTTGGCTTTGCGGATAATACGAACAACGACTTTGATGAAAACCCATACTCCATTTGGGAGGCAGAGGTGTATGCCCTGTAATAGTCGCATAATGTTCAAGTATCTTATCTATCGACGTATCATAGATAAAGAAATAATCCATATCTCCTCCGTCCATGCTAACCGATGTAAACGGTGTAGAACTGGCAAAGTTGAATACTGATTTGTAAGTATTATTGAAAAACAAACCGTACATAAGTCCATTGTGTATACCAATATAAAAAGGAATACTTATATACATAGACAGACGTGGGTCACCATATTTATATGTATCAGTATTGTTGAGGGTAAATACCATCCCTCTTTTGTCGAGATTGCCTAATACTTCGCCTAAGCCTACAAAGCGTTCACCTTTTTGCGTAATCTTATAATTAGTGGGTTTATTCCCATAGAAGGTGGTACCAAAGTATTTCCCCCGCATATCTTCATTTACAGTTTCACCATTGTTATTCTTGAAAATAACACCAAATGAAGGTTTGATGGTTATAATAGTCTGAATATTGGGTGTGCTAAGCATTATGGCAGTATCTTGTTCAGAAAAAGAGCATTGAGCATTATCAGGTAACGAATCCATGAGTGCATAATGAACCGAATTAAAAGCTGAATTCTGTGTAACTCTCACCCGTATAATATGATTGTTATATGCTTTTACTTGAAATTTAGCAGAGGGAGTTTCTCCTTCTATACTATTTGTTTTTTTAATAAAAGATGTCACTTCTCCTATGTTTGGAATTTGCGAGTGTATTGTCAGACAAAAACATACCAGACAATATGTGATTATTAGTTTCTTCATGTATTAATATTTTAAATAGAGAGTATAAAAGTATTGGCCTTTACTCCTACACCCTGGGTTTTCATAATTTATTCTCTATAAATTAAATAAATTTATCCTCCTATCCGTATCGTTAAACCTCTCCTTTCTCCCATTTTTTTTAGAGGAAGCAAATCTTCTTTTAATAGCATCTGTTTAGAAGAATATGTACATTCAGTTCCCAATTGTTCATATTTATCTTTTCCTAATGTGTGATAAGGTAATAAACTCACCTGTTTTATATTATTCTCTATTGCCAGATCATATATTTTCCCTATAGTTTTTTCGTTAAAGTTATATTCGGGAATAATTGGAATTCTGATAATAATCTTTGTTGAATCTTGTTGGGCTATAAAACGCATATTAGTCAATATTGTATCCAGATCAGCATTCGTTTCTTTTTTCAACATATATCTGTCTGCGTGCTTAATGTCGAACAAAAACAGGTCAGTCAGAGGAAGAGCTCTTTTTATCTTTTCCAGCTCAACTTGTCCACAGGTCTCTATGGTTGTATGCAACTTTTCTTTTTTACTCATAGTCAACAATTGCATTAGTCCATCAAATTGGACAAAAGGTTCTCCTCCCGAAAATGTTATGCCGCCTCCGGAAACTTCATAATAATCCCGGTCACGTACTACCACATCCATGATCTCGGAGGCAAAAACAGATTCGCCGACAAATTTTATGGCGTTATGTACGCAAGTCTTGGCACATGCTTTGCTTGCAACACATTTTTTCCTATCGAACACAGGATAATATCCTTCCATTCTAATATTACCATGAATGCATGTTCTTGCACATGTACCACAACCGACGCACTTATTCTTTATATATAACAAGTGAGGCCCGATCATTTGTGATTCGGGATTCGAACACCATGAACAGCGTAACGGGCATCCCTGAAGAAAAACGACTGTACGTATGCCCGGACCATCATGAATGGCAAAGCGCTCAATCTCCATTATAGATATTCTTTTCTCCATTTCTACTTATTATATAAAACACGGCTCATCAATTCTTCTTGAATATTAGGTGATAAATCGACGAAAATGGCGGAGAAACCACTTACCCGTACAATCAGATCGGGATATTTTTCCGGATGTTTAACCGCATCCTCCAATATACCCTTGTCTACGACCGTTACCATCAGATGGCATCCACCTTTGGCAAAATAGGTTTTAAACAATACTTTTATCAAATTTCTGTGTTCATTGAACATCGATGGAGAGAATTTGATATTCTGAACAGATCCGCCATGATACTTAGCATCAAACTTGGCTAACGAATTCAGCATAGCTGTCGGTCCACTTTTATTTGCTCCTCCCTGAGGATTATTTGCAGGGTTCATATACATACCTGACAGCCTTCCGTCAGGGGAAGCCCCTGTTCTGTTTCCCCATTCCGTGTTTAATTGGTTATTGCTTATTACAATAAGAAAATACTGCATTCCTATTGCAATCCCCCTATCGCGCACTCCTTTAGCGACAAATTCATACAGATCGTTTGCCATAGTATCGGCAGTATCAAGATCGTTACCATATTTATCGCAATCCAGACAATCTTTTCGTATTTCTTCGTATCCTATAAAATTAGTTAGCATTGCGTTATTTAGCTCACGTAGAGTATACTTCTTGCGGTCGAATACGAGGTCCTTTATTGCCCATAGCGAATCGGAAGTATTGATATTTCCATAAGTTTCATTTGTCCCGCCGAGATAACGAACGCCACCATCCAGTAATGCCTTTCCCCTTTCAATACAGTCATCCGTAAGCAGGCTGGCAAACAAAAAACTAACGTGCTTGTTCATTACCTCATAAGAATGATACTGCGCCTGAACTGATAAGTCCAGATAATAATCGAGGAACTTTTTATAATCATTATAGAAGTTCTCAAATGTGTTGTATTCTTCTAACTTTTTGACCTGCATCGAACCTGTTTTCCTTTTACCATCCATAGGGTCGATTCCATCATTCATAAAAATAGTGAGGATTTTAAGGAGGTTAATACAGACATTAGGCGTTCCTGTGCTCTGTCCTTGTATTACAAATTCAGTACAACCGAAAGGAACATATTGTTCCGCAGTTTTTTCATCTACTCTCATGCCATAAGCAACAGCAGGAACATTAACTTCATCATTATACAAAGTAGGATATGTTGCGCCGGCTCCTAAGGCATCGAGAGCCTCATCCCAGACTTCTTCCGGTGTATCATTATCTACACGCAGTGTAAATTGAGGTTCTACATACTTCGAGTTTTTAGCGACCTTCATTGCCAAATGTAGAAATACATCAGCTTCTTTCGGATGCTTACGCCCCCTTCCACCTACAATAACACGCCCGTTTACTGTCGTTCGACGGTTTTCTATCATTGTCCAAAGCGAATAGATATAGTTGTAAGCCTCATCCATAGTCAAGCGGCCGGCCTTCAGGTCTGCGACCAGATAGGGACCAAGGTAATCGTCCAATCGGCCATAGTTGATAACTCCGGCTAGCATGGCATACAGCCAAAAGAGTTGCATGGCTTCGTGAAATGTTTGCGGACTATTTTCCTTAATATTTTCAAGGGCTACGTGCATCCGTTTTAGCTCATTATATCTTTGCTTATTGTCTGTTGACTTCATCTGTTTCAGAGTATCTATCTGAAGAGCTGTTGCACAATCCACAAAAATATCAAGGCATTGAAGGCCCGCTTTATAAAAGTCATTATCAGGCTGTTTTTTCAGATGCTCCGTCAATATCCTGCGAAGTCCGCCGATACCGTTATCCAACAATTTTGGATAGTCGAGCATCATCCCGGACAAACGGGCTGTTGCGATCATTGGATATTCACAGTCTATAAACATACCAACGGTATCTTCTGTAATCATTTCCCTATTATACTGAGTTTTCAAGTCGTGATCCAGCCAATAATCATATAAGGCGTCTACACGAAATTTATCTTTTTCCTCAAGTTTTTTTTGAAAATCGCGTAATTTACGGAATACACAAAAATGACCGACTCCCCCTAAAGATGTTACTGCTCCAAAACCAATTGGTAGCACATCGAATCTACCGGCAATCAAATCTGTATCGGCTATTTTGCGAAAAAGGGCAGGGTACAGAACCTTCAGACATTCCACCTCCCGCATCTCTTTTGAATATTTCGATTTTTTTTTGTGAACTGTTGTATATCGTTCCATAATTTCTAATTGCTCAAGCAACGATTTCTCACTAGCCAGTTTTTTGCTGATTTCTACATTTTGCACTATCTCCACATCAAATTTTGCCATAATATTCCGTGATCAATCAATATATAACTAATTGTTAATTTGAATTTTAGACAAAAATAATAAAGATAAAAGTTACGGACAATGTAGAGAATCGCTCAAAAAGATGGATTATACTTGCATGCAAATATCATAAAACGATGATTCAATCGAAAGTTGAAAGCATATGCAATAATACTCCATTCTTTTATCAATTATATTACATTTTTATTCAATATTCCAATATTTACTTTTGTAGAGTGTTAAATTAAATTCTATAAAAGTTAACCAAATGAAAATTTCCAAAAAGTATTATTTAGGACTGGATGTCGGAGGAACAAGCTTTGTCGCAGGTATTGTTGATGAAAGCTATAACATTATCGCTAAAGAAGGAATATCCGCAAAAATCGGAAACACGGTCGATGAACTTGTTTATAATATGGCTGATGTTAGTAAAAAAGCTATACAAAAAGCAGGTTTGAGTATTGATAACATATCCTCATGGGGAATCTGTATGCCAAGTAATATCAATCCTAAAACAAATTTACTTGTACACGCTAATTGTTTCGGATGGAAGAATATACCTATTTACGATTATTTGAAGAAACATATACCTCTTCCTATTTATATAGCAAATGATGCTAATGGTGCGACTTATGGTGAGATTTTAGCTGGTTCTGCAAGTCAGTACAGCACTGCTTTGATGCTGACACTTGGAACAGGTGTCGGTGGTGGAATAATCATTGATAATAAAATATATGCGGGTGCAGATAATATGGGTGCAGAATTAGGGCATACTAAGCTTATGTATGATGGAGCACTATGCACATGTGGTCAAAAAGGTTGTTTAGAAGCATATTGTTCTGCAACCGCTCTTATAAGGGCAGCTAATGAGGCTGTAAGAAAGGAACCGTCAAGTTTGATTCTTAGTTTGGCTAAAAACAATGAGAACAACATAAATGGAGAAATTATATGTAGAGCTGCTATAGATGGGGACCCTGTTGCTATAAAGTTATTAGATGATTATACGAGTTATTTAGCGGCAGGAATTTCGAGCCTTGTTGTTATTTTTCGTCCCGAAGTAATTATGCTTGGAGGAGGAATTGCCCATGCCGGAGATTTGATCTTAAAGCCGGTAAATCAAAAGTTAAGAATATATACTCATGCCGGGGATGAGATTGGAGTTCCCCCTGTAATATGCGCTTCGTTAGGAAATGATGCAGGCATCATCGGCGCTGCATTTTTGGAAAAAATTATGTAATTAAATAAAGACGAGTCTAGTACCTTAAATAAATATAATTTTATGGATACAAGAAAAAGAGAACTTATCGAATCTTTTAAAGGAGGATTAATCGTGTCGTGTCAAGTTCAACATGATGATCCAACCTTTTCTATAGATTTTGTTGTAAAAATGGCAAAAGCGGCCCAATGGGGTGGTGCAGTAGGAATTAGGGCTAATTCACCTGATCAGATCAGGGCTATCAAAAAAGAAGTTGATTTGCCTGTAATAGGGCTTTATAAAATATGGCATGATGATACAGACGTATTTATTACTCCAACTCTGGAAGCCGCAAAACAAGTTTGGGAAGCAGGAGCTGAAATAATTGCATTGGACTGTACCGAACAAATCACTCATGAAGGCAGGCACGCCTATGAGTTACTTCCTATAGTAAAAAAAGAAATTCCTGAAGCCATAATATTTGCTGATGTAGCTAATTATAATGAAGCTGTAAGAGCCTTCGAAATGGGAGCAGATATTATAGGACCGACCTTATATGGCTACACTGCCGACACTAAACATATAGAATATCCCGATTTGAGAGAATTCGCCCGCATGTGCCGTGATTTTAAAGATAAAGTTTATATAATTATGGAAGGTCACATTTATACGCCGGAAGATGCAATGAAGGTACTATTTCTCGGTGCTCATTCTGTGGTTGTAGGAAGTGCCATTACTCGGCCTCATCTTATAACTAAACGTTTTGTGGATCTATTAAGTGGTTATCAGGACAATTGGAGAGAAGCAGAAATCAGCAAGCATTAATGATTATTGTGAATCAGCATTGGACAGACTACACAAGAATGAAGCACTCGTAAGCTCGATTTATTTATAAGAACTTTACTTATAAATTGAGAGTAGTTAATAGGCAAAGACCCTAGTGATAACTATTGGCCATTCGAAATTGAATACTTCAGACTTTTAGTATAGCCTTAAAAAATATAAATGAATAAAAATTGTGTGGACAAATTTTATTCATAATTTTATAGTGTCACTTTAAGTAAATGGCTATCATATGTTATACCTAAATATTAGTTTTAAAAGCTATTTATTAGCAGATTATATCAGATACTACATTTGTTACATTTAATTGTATTTCTGTGAATTATAATTGTTTTAGGTAAAGTATCAGATAGCCATATTAAATAAATAGTTTATGATCAAAATAAAACATGGTTTCACAGGGCAAAGGCTTGTTGTATATCCTTTTTTTGTTGTGGAAGAAGCTTTAAATAATCCCTTAACATCCGATTTAGTGGTACATTCTATGGGCTATTTCCCAAAAGCTGAAAACCATTTTATATCCAGAGAGTCTGGATGTGGAGAACATATACTTATTTATTGTACCAAAGGCGAAGGGTGGTTCATATTAAATGGGGAAAAACATGTAGTACCAGAGAATCATTTTTTTGTACTTCCTGCCGAAACTCCTCACCAATATGGTTCAAGTAAGGATAATCCGTGGTTTATCTATTGGGTACATTTTAAAGGGAAAAAATCTGAAGCTATCTATGAAAAATTGCACGGCGTTCTACCTATTGGTATTGACGGTAACTCCAGAATAAACGACAGGATCAGCTATTTCGATGAACTTTTAAATGTGATGGAAAGTGAGATTACAGAAAGTACTATAATTTATGTAAATCTGGGTTTTAATCATTTGATCAGTACGTTTCTATATGTTCCGATTTACAGACTGGCTAAATATTCAAATACCAAAGCCGAGAAAACTTTTTTTATCAGTTTGGCAACCCACTATATGTATGAAAATATAGAAAACAAATTAACATTAAAAGATCTGGCTACATATTTTGGCTATTCAGAATCTTATTTTTATCGTCTTTTTTTTAAAGAGATTCAATATGCCCCCGTGGAATATTTTAATCAGTTGAAAATACAAAGAGCTTGCCAGCTGCTCAAAAGTACCAATATGAAAATTAGCCAGATAGCCTTAAAGCTGGCTTTTGATGATCCTTATTATTTTAGCCGTATTTTCAAAAAGACAGTAGGTCTGTCCCCTAAGGCCTATCGGCAATCAGATTATGAGTGGAACTCAAAATTGTTACCAATAAAGTAGTATATTTTTTATATTTCATTGTACTTATCAGTGCTTGTGAATAAATTGTATTTATTATATGTTTCCATATGTAATATATACAACCATTGAAATATTTATTAAAGATTTTATTTGTAATATACACCGATAATACCATACATAATTTATCATTTCATAAGATTCTATAAAAAATACATTTTTTCATCTCTCCAAAAAATAAATAATATCTAGCTCTGGATAATATGTTTAATTGAACCCTATATATAGGGGTTATTTCGACTAATATAGATTAAATATATCATTAATAATTCTCAGCTATACTATCTCTCATTTTTTAACTATGCTAACTCAGCACGCTTTTCTGGCAAGAATTTCTGGAAGTCATTTTTAGGTGATCTATGAGATCATACATTTCGATTGTTACAGAAGGCAATAAAACAGTATAGGCAACAAAATATACTTTTGAAAGCTTTGAGTGACATGGCTCCAGAACTAAGAATAGGCTTAAATGTATAATTATGTGACAATGTTGTACAAAAGCAGGACCTAGCTAAAAATTCAATAATATTTGATATTATCGGAGAATTTTAATGACTGTATATTTGCCCTTGATAAACTTAATACCTGAAGAATCTGTTCTATTTCTACAAAATATGTTATTGAAAAGTAATATAGCATCCTTAGTCACCGATATTGCGGATATTGCAATTACTAGTGATATTTTTTCATCTGAGAATTTGATGTTTATACCTATTTTATCAAGAATACTAAACGCAATAAAAATTGAAAGAAATTTAGTAAAGTGTACTTGCTATTCTTTCAGTTACTCATATACAAAGGTGAATCTTGTACTTGACCACTCTAATTGTCAGGTATAAGA
>NZ_JAEPKU010000033.1 GCF_016652235.1 Dysgonomonas sp. Marseille-P4677 | reverse complement strand
CATCTACATTAAAAGAAAAAGGTTCTGCAACATTGAATGCAGAAATTGGTATTTTCCTCGGTAAGGTATTTTCATTCAATAGTAGTTTGAAGCTTTATCATTGGCATATAACAGGAAAAGGAAGTTATTCTCAACACATTGCTTTAGACCAGGCACTTGGTGATCTTCTTGATGTGACAGACCGTTTAGTGGAAACATCGTATGCTCTTAAAGGGGATCTGGATATTGTTATTCCTGAAACAAAGAATCCTTCTGATATTGTTAAGCATGCAGAAGAGTTTTTTAAATATACTGAAAGTCAGAGAGAGTTATTTGCAGAAGCATTTACTCAGGCAATAATTGACGACTATCAAGAAGCTATTCAGCAGTTATTATATCGTCTTAAAAGGTTGCAATAATATTGTAACTGAATTATCGGAAGAATTTTAGAATTAGGGCACTACCTTTAGGTGGTGTCCTAATTCGTTTTATGTAGTTAGTTTGTGGCTAAAATAAAAGGTAATTTGAATTATAAAAAATTGTATCTTTGCTGTCCTTAAATAGCAATAATAAAAATAAATGAAAACAGATATAGAAATAGCTTCAAGTATTAAATTAAATAATATCTCAGATATAGCAGCAAAAATAGGGGTCGATACAGAGGAGATACATAACTATGGTAAATATATTGCGAAGATACCTGTATCGCTTATAGATGAAAAAAAGATAAAACAAAGTAATCTTATTTTAGTTACAGCAATTACTCCTACAAAAGCTGGTATTGGAAAAACAACAACGTCTATAGGTTTGGCTTTAGGATTGAACAGAATAGGAAAGAAAGTTATTGTAGCATTGCGAGAACCATCTTTAGGCCCTTGCTTTGGAATGAAAGGAGGTGCCGCTGGCGGAGGTTATGCTCAGGTTCTTCCAATGGAAGATATTAATCTTCATTTTACGGGAGACTTTCATGCAATTACTTCTGCACACAACATGATAACAGCCTTATTAGATAATTATTTATATAGAAATAAAGGAACAGATCAATATCTTAAAGAGGTAGTTTGGAAAAGAGTGCTTGATGTCAATGATAGAAATCTCAGATATGTTGTAACTGGACTAAATGGTTCTGAGAACGGTACTCCTGCCGAAAGTGGATTTGAAATAACTCCGGCATCTGAAATAATGGCAATACTTTGCCTGTCGAAAGATATAGATGACTTGAAGAGACGTGTCGGGAATATAATTCTAGGCTATCTTGTTAATGGAGATCCCTTTACGGTTAAAGATCTAGGAGTTGCAGGTGCAATTACGGTATTGCTTAAAGATGCGATAAATCCTAACTTAGTGCAAACTACCGAACATTCGGCAGCAATAATTCATGGGGGGCCATTTGCCAATATAGCTCATGGTTGTAATTCGGTAATAGCAACTAAAATGGCTATGTCTTATGCCGATTATGTTGTTACAGAAGCTGGATTCGGAGCTGATCTGGGAGCTGAAAAATTCTTTAATATTAAATGTCGTAAGGCAGGCGTTTCTCCTAAACTTACTATTATTGTAGCTACTACTCAGGCATTGAAAATGCATGGTAATGTTCCTTTGTCTGAGATTAAGAATAAAAATATAGAGGGGCTAAAAAGAGGCTTTGCTAATTTGGATAAGCATATTCAGAATATGAAATCATTCGGGCAAAATATTCTTGTTGCTCTGAATAAATATAATTTCGATTCGGATGAAGAATTGTCTCTTATTGCAAGTCATTGTGAAGACCAAGGAGTTTTGTTTGCATTGAACGAATCGTTTGCTCATGGTGGAGAAGGATCGGAGTCTTTCGCCAAAATGGTTGTTGAGGCAATAGATAAAAAACCTTCACAGCAACTTCGGTTTACGTACAAGGAGGAAGATTCTATCGAATCTAAGATCAATAAAATTGCACAGCAAATATACGGTGCAGCGTCTGTAAAATTCGAAGCTAGGGCTGCAAAGAAACTTGCTTTGGTAGAGAGGCTAGGGGTGGCTCATTATCCGGTGTGTATTGCTAAAACTCAGTACTCTTTTTCGGACAATGCACATGCTTATGGGACGCCAAAAGAATTTTCTTTAACAATAAGTGACCTTATAATAAACAATGGAGCTGAATTTGTTGTTGCTATAGCAGGTAATATTATGCGTATGCCAGGATTACCTGCAGACCCTCAGGCTAAATATATTGATATTGTTGATGGTAATGTGATTGGACTAAGCTAAATAGTATAATGTCGAAAAAATTGAAGTTGTTCATATTCGTTTTTTTATTCTTGACCTTTTCTGGTCAGGTCTATGCTGAAGATATTATATGCACTCAAGCTGACAAGCAAATATTTGAGACATATGTAGAAGAATTCTCGCAGGAGGTAAATAAGCCATTGAATGAACTAATTATTTCTACCGCTAAATACTTCTTGGGTAGGCCATATGTTGCATCTACATTAGAATTGCACGATGAGGAACAATTAACCATAAATTTGCGAGAGTTCGATTGTACAACTTTTGTTGAAAATTGTATTGTTTTGTCAGAGGTAATTAAGTCGGGAGACCATTCATATAATAATTATTTACAAACACTACAATTAATGCGTTATAGAAATGGTCTTATCGATGGTTATACCTCTCGTTTGCATTATACCAGTGATTGGATTTTCGAAAATGAAAAACGTGGAGTCTTGAAGAATATAAGTAAACAAATTGGAGGAGAAGGCGTACGGAAAGATATAAACTTTATGACGCTGAAACCACAGTTATATAAGCATTTGAAAGATAATCCTCAAAATGTAAATAAGCTTAAGAGGATTGAGAAGAATATCAGAGAAAGAAATGTTTATGAAATACTTCCATTGGACAAAATCAATCAAAATCAGGATAAAATAAAAAACGGAGATATTGTTGTATTCGCAACTTCTGTAAATGGCCTTGACTATTCTCATATAGGAATTGCTTATTGGCAAGAAAAAGAATTGCATTTTATTCATGCTTCAAGTAAGTATAAAAAGGTTGTGATTGAAGATAAGACATTATTGAATTATTGTAAAGATTCCAAGAGCTGTACAGGTATTAGTGTTCTTAGGGTAATAAACAAAGAATAAAGTTATGAGTAACAATAAAAGCATATTATATAACATGGGAGGCTGGTCGCAGTTTTTCTTTCTCTGTTTTTTATCTTTTACCGGTTTAATGTTGGCTTCTTTCATTATTTTAATGACCATGTCCATGGATCAGATGATGAATTCTGCTAATTCGATGAGATTGGCAATGGCAATCCAGACGATTTTCTTATTTGTTATTCCTGCGTTATTATTTACATATTTATGCCAGGAAAAGCCTAAACATTACTTGAAGGTGGATGTCGATACCAATTATCTTTTATTATTTATTGCAATCATATTTATAATAGTCGCACAACCTCTTATTAATTCAATAAGTTATTATAACCAGCAGTTGGTTTTACCTGATTCAATGGCTTCAATCGAGCAATGGATGCGTGCAAGTGAAGATTCTGCACAGAAATCACTAAAATTATTGTTTACGGATAAAACTATATTTGGGCTAGTCTTTAATCTTTTAGTTCTTGCAATTGTCGCAGGTTTGGGAGAGGAGTTATTTTTCAGGGGATGTATACAACAAATAATACAAAAAGCCTTTGTTAATCGCCATGTTGCAATTTGGATTACTGCTATTATCTTTAGTGCAGTACATTTTCAATTTTATGGATTTGTACCTCGGGTGTTGTTAGGGGCATTACTTGGTTACCTATTTATTTGGTTAGGTAGTATCTGGGTTCCGGTAATAGTGCACACGGCTCATAATGCTATTAATGTAATATTGATGTATATATATTATGGCACTCCGGAATTCGATCAAATGGAAAATTTAGAGCTTGGGCAAAATGCCCCGTTTATAATAATTAGCTTAATATTGTCAGTTGCTACGTTATTCATGATTTACAGAAATAGAATAATAAGTAAAGAATCTGAGAACTAAATATTATATTTGTACTAATTGATTGCTAATTGAACTATGAATGTAAAGGAACGGAGAGAAGGATACGGATATCTCATTGATTGGATAATCCGTTTTGGAGACTTATTCTTGATAAATGTGTTCTTTTTGATATCTTATTGGATCTTCCTTCGGGAAGACTTAATCCCTGAAAGCCTACATTATAGGGAGAAAGTTATATCTTTTTTGTTGATTAACCTTTGCTATTTTATTACTTCTTCGTTTATTCGTTTTCGTATCGCATCTAATGTTGCATATTTAGATAAGATTGTGCAGCAATCTTCCGGATTTATTACTCTTTATGCAGTTTTATTGACCGCCGGTCTCTCTATTTTCAAAATAATAAATATACCTATTCTTCCATGGATCATCATTTTCTTTATTTTAGGTACGTTATTTATAGGATGGCATGTGTTATTCAGAATCTTGTTGAAATCATATAGGAGGAAAGGTTATAATTACAGACAAGTAATTATTGTAGGTGGTGGAGTAAATGCGATTAAGGTGTATAAATCATTGATAGGCAGTGATTTTGGATATAAGGTGTTGGGTTTTTTTGATGATAATATAGAAAAAAAAGAAGAACTTCCTAATTATTTAGGAAAGACGTCCGACGTAAAATCATATGCAGAATCTGTAAGGGTCGATGAGATATTTTGTACATTACCGGGTAGCCAAGACGACCTAATATATGACTTAATAAAGTTCTCTGAAAATAACATGATTCGATTCTATATGGTGCCCGAGTTTCATAAATATATAAAACGTCGTTTTACCTTACATTTTATAGAGTCTACTCCGGTTTTGAGTTTACGGTATGAGCCTTTGCAGCATTTCTCGAATAGATTTTTTAAAAGATGTTTCGATCTAATTTTTTCTATACTGGTTCTAAGTCTTATTTTCCCATTTATATATCTTATTTTCGGTGCAGTCATTAAATGGACATCTCCAGGCCCGGTATTTTTTAAACAAAAGAGAACAGGAATTAAAGGAAAAGAATTTTACTGTTATAAATTCCGATCGATGCGTCTGAATTCCGACGCAAATAAAAAACAAGCAGTAGAAGGTGATCCTAGAGTCACTAAGATAGGCCATTTTATGCGAAAGACGAGTATCGATGAACTTCCGCAGTTTATTAATGTCCTTAAAAATGATATGTCAGTAGTAGGCCCTCGTCCGCATATGTTACAGCATACTGACCTTTATAGCTCCCTGATTGATAAATTCATGGTACGACATCTTGTAAAACCTGGTATTACTGGGTGGGCACAAGTAACTGGCTGCAGAGGTGAGACAAAGATGGTTGAAGAAATGGAAGAGCGAGTAAAAAAAGACGTGTGGTATCTCGAGAACTGGACTTTCTTTCTCGACTTGAAGATTATTTATCTAACAGTCGCTAACGCAATAAAAGGAGATGATAAAGCCTTTTAATAAATCCTTATTTTATTCCTCTTTTGTTTAATTCGTTTCTGTATAGGGATGCATTTCTCTGGTGTTCGGAGAATGTTTTAGCAAAATTATGCCTTCCCGAGAAATCTTCTTTGGCACACATATATAAATAGTCGTGTGTTGCATGATTCAATACTGCTTCAAGACCTTTGATCGAAGGCATGCGAATTGGTCCTGGGGGAAGACCACTATACTTATATGTATTGTATGGTGAATCAATTTCTAAATGTTTGTTTAATATTCTACGTAAAGAGAAGTCTCCTACAGCAAACTTCACGGTTGGATCTGCCTGTAAAGCCTGACCTAACTGAAGTCGGTTGAGATATAGTCCTGCTACGATAGGGTATTCATCTGTATAGGTACATTCTTCTTCAACGATTGAAGCCAGAGTTGATACTTCGATAGAGGACAAATTTATTGTCTTGGCCTTAGCTAGACGATCTTCGTTCCAGTATTTGTTATATTCTTTATTCATTCGTTGCAGAAAACTATCTAGGCTAATATCCCAATAGAATTGATAAGTGTTAGGTATAAACATTGCAATTATGGTTTCTGTGGTAAAACCGAATGTATTACACTTTTCGGGATTCTTTAGCGTAGATAATAACTTTTCTTCATCTATCATCAATTGGTTGGAGATACGCTCCGAAAAATCTTCTTTGGTTCGGATGTTGTTAAAGGTGATATTTATAGGTGCTTGATGCCCACTTCGTAGATTTCGGATGAATGTAAGTATATTCATATCGGGAGTTACGGCATAGCGACCTGTTCTAAGATTACCTTTATAACCCATAGTAGATGCCAATATTTCAAAACTGGATATACTTTCTATCTTTGCACTATCTTTTAGCTCTTTCAAGAGGATGTTATAATCTTTTCTTTCGTCTATATAGATATAAGTAGTTTTTTTTATATCAAATCCAGTATTTATAATGCTGTATCCATAAGCAGCTACAGCTATACCTACGATTACAATAGTTAAGGTGATATATGAGATTGTTTTTTTCATCTTTTATTCTTTTAATAATAGAGAACTGTCTCCATAACTTAAGAAACGATAATTATTATCTAGAGCGTGTTTATATATACCTTGCCAACTATTACGGCTAGGAGTAGCACCATCTTCATCCACAAAAGCAGATACAAGCAAGAGAAGAGTACTTTTCGGTTGGTGAAAATTAGTCACAATTCCATCCACTATTTGATATGCATATCCGGGAGTAATAATGATTTGAGTCTCAGCAATAAGTGTATTCAGATTGTTTCTATCCAAGTACGAAATAATATTAGATAGGGCTTTTTCAGTAGATAATATTTTATTTGAGTTTTCTCTATACGGTTGCCACTGCATTACTTTTAGGGTTGAAGGATTTTCTTCTTTTTCAAGCAAAGTGCCTATATGGTATAGGCTTTCCAGTGTGCGCACAGATGTAGTACCTACTGCGATTACCTTTCCTGTATGGCTTAGCAGTTTTTCTATTACTTCTTTTTTTACCGAGATAAATTCGGAGTGCATTACATGGTCTTTTATTTGTTCAGATTTTACAGGTCTGAATGTTCCTGCGCCTACATGCAATGTAACTTCATCCGTCTTTATACCCTTTTTCTTTAGAGATTCAAAAACTTCTGGAGTAAAGTGTAATCCGGCTGTTGGAGCCGCAACCGAACCGTCTACTTTCGAATATATAGTTTGATATGTTTCTTTATCTTGTTCTTCGGTATCTCTGTTTAAATAAGGAGGTATAGGCAATTCTCCAATCGCTTCAAGTATCTCGGAAAAAGTAATTTGAGGATTATTCCACCTAAATTCTACAGTATGAGTGTCTACGAGCGATTGTAACCTGTTTGCACTGATTATTATCTTTTGCCCATTTACATCTATTTCCTTAACAAGTTCACCATCTTTCCATTTTTTCAGATTGCCTATAAGGCAAACCCAAGAGCAATATTCAGTCTGTTGAAAATTGAGTAAATAGTCATTCGGGGTATGTGGTTCCAAGCAGAATATTTCTATTTGGGCTCCTGTTATTTTTTGAAAGTGGAGACGTGCCTGAATAACCTTTGTATTATTAAAAATCATTAAACTATTTTCGGGGAGAAAAGAAGGCAGATCACTGAAATGAGCATCTGTGATTTCTCCATCTCTATAGACAAGAAGTTTTGAACTGTCTCGTTTTGATAAAGGATACTTCGCTATCCGGCTATCCGGTAAATCATAATTATAATCTTCGATACGAATATCTTGGGAAATAGATACGTCCACTTTTGTTTTTTTTATCCGACAAAAATAAGCAACTTTGTGCGAATAAAAAAGCTTCAGGAGAGGTTAACAAGAATAATTAGGAATTATGAAGACAGGAGATAAAGTCCGCTTTCTAAATACTACGGGAGGTGGTGTCGTGAAAGGGTTTCAAGGTAAAGATATCGCATTGGTTGAGGATGAAGAAGGGTTTGATATTCCAGTTCTTATTCGCGAATGTGTAGTAATAGAACCTGCTAATGATGCACAAGTGCGCCAGAGTTCAAAGCCGACGGTGGATGTACAGCAAAGCAATAGAACGAATGGTATTGAAGAATATAAAGTAGAAGAAACTAAAGAGGGGGAACAACTATCTGTGTTTTTGGCTTACTTGCCAATAGATATAAAGAGTCTTAGTACTACTAACTTTGAATGTTATTTGATAAACGATAGTAATTATTATTTGTCATATAACTACATGACAAGAAGTGATGAAGGGTGGTTGAGCAGAAATATAGGAATAATAGAGCCAAATACCAGACTGTTTCTTGAAGAGTTTAATAAAGCGGAACTGAATGATTTGGAACGTATTTGCTTGCAGTTTTTTGCATATAAGAAAGATAGGCGTTTTACTCTTAAAAACTCATATTCAGTAGAACTGCATCTGGATACTGTTAAGTTCTATAAATTGCATAGTTTTAAAGAGAATGATTATTTTGAAGATGAGGCAATCATATATCCAATGGTACGCCGTGATTTGGCTGAGAAAGAATTGGTGATTTGGGCTGAAGAGATAGAAATGGCTATAAAGCAAAAGGAACAACGTCCTCGTATACAACCAATAGTAAAAAAGGCTACAAACAGTATTCTCGAAATAGATTTGCATGCTAATGAACTTTTAGATAATACAAATGGTTTATCTTCCAGTGATATTCTAGAGTATCAGTTGACAAAAGTTCGTGAAGTAATGGATGAGAATAGGAAGAATAAAGGTCAAAAGATCGTGTTTATACATGGTAAAGGAGATGGAATTTTAAAAAAAAACATACTAAAAGAACTCAGTACAAATTATAAATCAGCCTATTTTCAGGATGCATCTTTTCGAGAATACGGTTATGGTGCAACAATGGTAACAATAAAATAAATACATAAACTACAAAATAAAATTATTATCAAACGAAATGAAAAAGAGAATTTTAGCATTATTATTCGTTGTGACTACTTTGGTTAGCTGCGATACTATTCAACAAGGCTTGTCAAGCACATATAATCTTATTAATTGTGAGTATAATTATAAGTCAATTACAGGGTTGACTGTTTCGGGTATGAATCTTTCAAACGGATTATCCCTGACGTCCATCCCTAAAATTACATCTATATTAAGTGGTTCAGCTACTTCTATTCCCCTTAATTTCACACTGAATTTAGATGTAAAGAATCCCAATGAGTCAGCCGCAATGTTGAACGGGTTACAGTATATTATCAGTATTGATGATATTCAATTCACTACCGGATCGGTAAATCAAACATTGAATATTGCTTCGGGACAGACTCAAACATTACCTTTATCTATTGGAGTAGATTTGGCTACATTGATGAAAAACAATTCGAAAGATGCCGTTACAGAAATAGCTAAGAATTTTTTAGGTATCGGTTCTAAGAAGTCGAATGTTACGTTACAATTAAAGCCGACATTTAAGATTGGAAATACTCCTATAACATCACCCGTTTACATACCTGTAAGTTTTAGTTTTGGAGGAAAATAATTATGGAATACAATATCATTCATAATGAAGAGAAAAGCCGTTTCGAAACAGAAGTTGAAGGCTTGTTATCTCTCGTTGATTATCGTAAGAGAGGAAATGTTTTCCTGGTCACACATACCGAAGTGCCATTGCGTCTGGAAGGTAGAGGGATTGCTGCTGCTTTGACAAAAGCGCTGTTGGATCATATTCGTAAAAGTGGATATAAAGTATGTCCTATTTGTCCATATACGAAGATATATATTCAACGACATCCGGAGTATGAAGATATTGTAGCAGAACACGAAGAATAAAACAAAGAGGAGGATCTTTTGATCCTCCTCTTTGTTTTATTAGCGAAATAAATCTCTTATCTTTTATATGATGTTTTGTCCCATGTAAAGGTTATAGGATCTTCGATCAGATAAGGTTGTATTTTTTTATAATCTTCTTCCGACAGATAATTCTTTATATCGTACTCTATTTTCATAGAGTTGTCCGTTGGAGATAATGTGACTTTTATTGGATTCATATCTAGATATTTGTAGGCATTCTCAAATTCTTGGTTGTTTTGATCGATATCAGTTTTTATAAAAATACTCTTATTTATTTTAGGCAATAGGTCTCCTTGCACTATAGGAAGCCATTTTGTAGTGTAAAATTGTATTTGGCTGTCGCAGATTTTATTGCAAACTGTTTTAACTACACATATTATTTTCGAGTCGTTAACCAATGGTAATAACTTTATCTGGGTAGTTCCTGCCTCAGATGTTTGCAATGAAATGAAATCATCAGAAATAGCCAGTCTTTTTAATTCTGAAAAAGTACCTCTATCTATTTTCAGTTCAGTTGTGTCATCAGGATTTGATATCAGTAAGTTTTTTTGTGCAGCTTCCAACCCCAATATAATGTTTTCGGGCATGGTAAGGAGGACACTTCCTATTTCTTGCCCTGACACATTGATTAGGGTAGTTATGAATAGTATAATTGAGAATATGATTTTTTTCATACTTTACTAATATGAGTATATGTTATAATTATATGATACTTCCTAAGGTCTTCCCACTTTGATTGCAAATGAGTTTCAACCATTATTTCGACCCCAAATATAGGAAAAACATTGCGACTACAATCAATGCGAGATCAATAGCTTTCCCTTTTAAGTTTTTTTCATGGAAAAATAATACTCCTCCGGCAAAAGATACAAGGACGCTACTTCGTCTTACCATGGAAACGATCGATATCATTGCATCAGTATCCGTCAGTGCATAAAAGTAGACAAAATCTGCAATGGTAAGGAATATGGACACTAATATAATGCTCCATCTCCATTGGAAAGGTGTATTCTTTGTTCGCGTAGGATACCATAATATGATCATTATTATCCCCATCAGTATGCATTGATAAGTATTAAACCAATATTGAACGGCAGTTGAACTAAATCGCTGCATAAGATATTTATCGTACAATCCGCTAATTGCACCAGCTATTGAAGCCAATATCATGAAAAATATCCATTTGTTTTTATGGAAGCTGATACCTTCTTTTTTTCCTGAGAGTGATAACAGGAAGAAAGATATAATCGTTATTATCACACCTATCCACTGATAAAGATTCAGTCGCTCTCCAAATATAAATAGAGCTCCAAGTAAGGTCATGACAGGGCGTGTAGCGTTAATCGGCCCTGTAATAGTAAGAGGGAGGTGCTTAATGGCAAAATAACCGAATATCCATGAGGTGAGTACAATAACAGATTTTATGAAAATATATCCATGGGTTTCAACTGAAACGGAAGGTACATATCCTATTGTTCCGGATAATACATCGGGCGATATTTTTGATATAAGAACAAGAGGAAGTAGTAATAGGGAGCAAAATAATGTATTGAGAAATAATACAGGGATAACTGCATTGTTGTGCACCGACTTCTTTTTGCTGATATCATAGCATCCCAAGAAGAATGCAGAAACAAATGCAAGAACTAACCACATGTTTTATTGTTTGTTTTCTTTATTTAAAACATAATTCAGCCAGGTATACCCGATAATACCTGAAGCCAGAGAGGCCAATAAAATCATTAGCTTCGACTCGTTGATATAGTGTACATCTCCTTTGAATGCGAGAAGGGTGATGAATATAGACATTGTAAACCCGATGCCACCAAGCATACCTGCTCCTAGCATCCCATTCCATTTTACACCTCTAGGCAGTGAACAAAGACCACTTTTGACTGAAATAAAGCTGAACAAGGTTATGCCTAACGGCTTTCCGACTATCAGACCTGATAGTATGCCTAGAGCGAATGGTTCGCCTATCGATTGATCCCAGTTACCCTCGATTACCATTGCTGTATTGGCTAAAGCAAATAGAGGTAATATGATAAATGCTACTGGGTAGTGTAGTGCATGTTGCATCTTATTAGACAGACATTTGGGATCTCTTTTTTTGAATGGGATTGTTATTGCGAATAAAACGCCGGCTATAGTCGCATGTATGCCCGAATGGAGCATAAAATACCACATTGCTATACCTCCAATGATATATATTATCATATTAGTTACATGAAACTTCTTATTAAGCAGAAGCAGTATCCCAAATATAGCTAGAGCAATGAGCAGACTTATCCACGAAAGAGATGTTGTATAGAATATTGCAATAACAACAATTGCTCCAAGATCGTCTATAACAGCCAATGCCGTAAGAAATACTTTGAGAGATGTAGGAACACGATTACCTAGTAACGATAATATTCCTAAGGCGAAGGCGATGTCTGTTGCCATAGGTATTCCAAAGCCGGCATGGGTGTCTGTGCCAAAGTTGAATGCCATATATATTCCTGCCGGGATAATCATTCCTCCTAATGCACCCGATACAGGCAACATGGCACGTTTTAGGTTTGATAGTTCTCCCTCATGTATTTCTTGAATTAACTCTAGACCTACTAGTAGGAAGAAAATAGCCATTAGTCCGTCATTTATCCATTCGGCAACCGAATGGCTCCCTAAATGGAAGTTCCAAGCAGAAAGATAGCTCTGTCCTAAGCTTGAGTTGGCTAAAAGGATGGAAATCAAAGTACATATTATAAGCGTTAGTCCTCCGGACTTTTCACTTTCCATGAAATTCTTTAAAGTTCTTCCGCTCAAAAGATTTTTACTCATCAACTATATAAATATATGGTTATCATATTCTACTTCTTCAAGAAACAAGGCATGGGCGGGAACTGAAGTTCCAGCTGCTCCTCTGTCTTTTGCTTCTATTATTTGGCGCATATCATCGATGCTTATTTTACCCCTTCCTGCTTCAAGCAATGTTCCTACTACAGAACGTACCATATTGCGAAGAAACCGGTCTGCTTTGATGGTGAAGATATAATCATTGTCTTGCTTTTCCCATTTAGCGATCATTATTTTGCAGTTATTTGTCTTCACGTCAGTATGTAATTTACTGAAACTGGTAAAGTCCACATATTCGAACAAGATATTGGCACAAGCATTCATCATTTCCATATCCAAATCTCCGAAGATCTTATATTTCAAATGATGTAGGAAAGGATCTTTCACGGTTGTAATGTAGTATTTGTACAGCCTTGATATCGCGTCGAAACGGGCATGGGCATCAGGCTTTACTTCCACTACTTTGTATACAGAAATATCTTTAGGGAGAATGCTGTTTAATCTTTTAGTTATTTCAATTGGATCGAAATCTCGCTCGCTATCGAAATGAGCTGTCATTAAACGGGCATGCACTCCTGCATCGGTACGTCCTGCACCAACAATAGGGGTAGGTGTTCGCAGTAGAATAGCTAATGCACTTTCAAGAGATTCCTGTACCGACATCCCATTCGGTTGAATTTGCCAGCCGCAATACTTTTCTCCGTTATATGTCAGATATATAAAATAACGTTTCATCTTTTATCGTTAGTAAATTAGCTGATATATAAATTCGATAGTTTACTGATTTACTAACATGTAAATTATCGATTATCTTACTGTAATATGAAAACAAGACTGTTTCCGCTCGTGCTTAATATAGCATCTGTCCCGTTCGCGTAAATCATGTAAAACTTGGCCTAATATTGCTTTGAGCCTCCCATCATCAAGTGTTCGTGGATCAGAAGAATCGATCTTTTCGAAACGTGTCCATGCAATATCGAAAGTTGTTCCATATCTATGAGCTGAGTTTTCACTCGCGTTTCTATTTCTTTTCGATAAACCAGTTACATCATCATCTGTACGAGTGATACTTGTAATAATAGGTTTATACATTGCCATCTTTTTACTTATAAGCGAATCCCTAAAATTAAGACATATATCAGAAAGTAGAGTTGCGGCTTTAGGTACAAGAAATGGCATCGAATGCTTCAATCTGTCAATTTTATATATTGAAAGCTCATTTGGAATCCGTATTAACTTGCCTTCATATAATGCTGTATCTGCTCTCGATACTAAAGGACCTACTCCATTTGCCATAGCCGCTGCTATATGTAAATCTTGTAAATCACCAAATGTTTTATTGTAATTCCCGTTGAATCTTGTATATTTCTTTATACTGCCAGTTTCATTTCCATTATCGTCACTATTTCGTTCTTTTGACCCACAACTTACCATTGAAAGAATACCCATCAGCAGTATCCAGATATGTTTCATATTTATAAAAAGCTTATTTTGTGTAAAATAAAACGCGCGTACTCTTTTCGAATCTGCTGTTTTGTATAACTATTTTCTTCTTTATTTTTATTTTTCGCATACAAAGGTACAAAATAACAGGCTTTTGTCTATAATTAATCTCTATTTTTGCATTTCAATAACTGTATTACCAAAAGATGGAAAAGATAACAAGCCTTCAAAATTCCAGAATAAAGAATATTGTAAAACTTGCGAGAAGTAAAGAACGTAAAGAGCAGAATCTTTTTTTAATAGAAGGTGCTCGGGAATTAAGCCTTGCATTAAAGGCAAATTATGAGATTGATTCTGTTTTCGTCTGCCCTGATCTCTTCGAGAGAACGGAATATCCAAGCGTACTTAATAATATTCCCGAAAATAAACTATATGAAGTATCGAATGCAGTTTTTGAGAAGATAGCTTATCGTGAAGGTTCGGATGGATTATTAATTCTGGGCAGACCTCAGATACATACTTTGGCGAACCTGAAGTTGTCAGATAATCCATTTATTATAATACTTGAAGCTGTAGAGAAACCCGGAAATCTTGGGGCAATACTTCGAACAGCAGATGCTGCACGGGCCGATGCCGTTATTGTTTGCGATCCTGCCACAGATCTTTATAATCCTAATGCTATACGATCAAGCGTAGGTTGTTTGTTTACGGTGCAGACCGCAGTTTGTTCTTCGCAAGAAGCTCTAAATTACTTAGCGAGTAAAGGAATAAAATCATTTGCAGCCGAATTACGAGCTTCACAATGGTATCAAAATACAGACTTTACCATTCCATCGGCAATTATCATGGGTACAGAAGCTGATGGGCTGACAAACTTTTGGCTCGACAATGCTGATGCCCGCATAAAGATACCGATGAGAGGTAAAATTGATTCACTCAATGTGTCGGTCTCTACAGCTGTATTGACGTTTGAGGCAATGAGGCAGAGAGGATTTTAAAGAATACTTTAGCTCCCTAAAAGTAAGCTCTCCGTGTTTACTAGGAAGTTGATTCTATTAGCAAAGCCTTGTGGGAAGAGAAAATGACTGAGAATATTATACTTCTGATATTTTCAGTTAAGATGGTATTGTTGCCATAAATAGCCTCGTTGTAGAATTCAGGTATCCATCCCTCTAATTTTCAAAAACTTTGCTTACCTTTGTGCGATTTTAAGAAGTTTAGAAAAAATATTTATGATGAATCCGATTACAAAGAGTATCGATTTAGGTGATGGAAGGACTATCACCATTGAAACCGGCAAACTAGCGAAACAAGCTGATGGCTCTGTTATGTTGCGTATGGGTAATACCATGTTGCTTGCTACAGTTTGTGCAGCTAAAGATGCAAAGCCGGATGTTGATTTTATGCCACTGCAAGTGGAGTATAAAGAGAAGTTTGCCGCTTACGGCCGTTTCCCGGGAGGTTTCCTTCGTAGGGAAGGACGTGCGTCTGATTATGAAATATTGGTATGCCGTTTGGTAGACCGAGCTTTACGTCCTTTATTTCCGGACGATTATCATGCTGAAGTATTTGTTAATATAATTCTGTTTTCTGCCGATGGCGAGGATATGCCAGATGCATTGGCCGGATTAGCAGCATCTGCCGCTTTGGCTGTATCTGATATTCCTTTTAATGGACCGATTTCTGAGGTTAGAGTTGCTCGCGTCGACGGGCAGTTTGTACTCAATCCTACATTCAAACAGCTTGAACAGGCTGATATGGATATTATGGTAGGTGCTACTATTGATAATATTATGATGGTAGAAGGCGAATTCAAAGAAGTTTCGGAAGCAGAAATGCTTGAAGCTATTAAAGTAGCTCATGAAGCTATTAAAGTTCAGTGTCAAGCTCAGATAGAATTGATGGAAGCTGTTGGTAAAACAGTAAAACGTGAATACTGTCACGAGAATAATGATGAAGAATTACGTAAAGATGTATGGGCTAAATGCTATGATAAAGCTTATGCAGTAGCTACATCTTGCAATACTAATAAACACGAACGTGGCGATAATTTTGCTGCAATTGTAGAAGAATACAAAGCTGGTCTTACAGAAGAAGAGTTAGCTGAAAAAGGAACTTTAATCTCTCGTTACTACCACGATGTAGAGAAAGAAGCTATGCGCCGTTCTATCCTTGATGAAGGTAAGCGTCTTGATGGCCGTTCTACAACTGAAATTCGTCCTATTTGGAGCGAGGTGGATTATCTGCCGGGAGCCCATGGATCTGCAATATTTACTCGTGGTGAAACTCAATCATTAACGACTGTAACATTGGGAACTAAACTTGATGAGAAGATCATTGATGATGTATTAAATAACGGTAAAGAACGATTCTTATTACACTATAATTTCCCTCCATTCTCTACAGGCGAAGCAAGACCTCAGCGTGGAGTTGGACGTCGCGAAGTTGGTCATGGAAATCTGGCGCACCGTGCTTTGAAACCTATGATCCCTTCAGATTATCCATATGTTATCCGAGTTGTATCTGATATTCTCGAATCAAATGGATCATCTTCAATGGCTACAGTTTGTGCCGGAACATTGGCGTTGATGGATGCAGGGGTACAGATTAAGAAGCCTGTGACAGGTATTGCGATGGGACTTATCTCGGAGAAGAAAGGAACTAATTTTGCAGTCCTTTCAGATATACTTGGAGACGAAGACCATTTAGGAGATATGGATTTTAAAGTGTGTGGAACTAAAGATGGTATTACTGCTACTCAGATGGATATCAAAGTAGACGGATTATCGTTCGAAATACTTGAGAAGGCCTTAAATCAAGCGCGTGAAGGACGTTTGCATATTATGGGTAAGGTACTAGAGACATTGCCGGCTCCACGAGAAGATTTCAAAGAGAATGCTCCTCGTATCGAAGTTATTATGATACCGAAAGAATTCATTGGAGCTGTTATCGGGCCTGGAGGTAAGATAATACAAGGAATCCAGGAAGAAACCGGTGCTGTGGTGACTATTGAGGAGATTGATAATCAGGGTCGTGTTGAAGTTTCTGCTAACAATAGAACATCAATTGAGGCAGCGATGAATAAAATTAAAGGTATTGTTGCTGTTCCTGAAATAGGTAAAGTGTATGAATGTAAAGTACGTTCTATAATGCCTTATGGAGCATTCTGCGAATTCCTTCCGGGAAAAGACGGATTACTTCACATTTCTGAGATTTCATGGGATCGTATCGATGATATGGAAAAAACAGGAATTAAGGAAGGTGATATAATGGAGCTTAAGTTGGTGGATATAGATCCAAAATCGGGCAAGATCAAGCTTTCTCGAAAAGCGCTTCTTCCTCGTCCGCCAAGACCTGAAAGGCCTCTTCAAAAGAACAATGACGGAAATAATTAATCTATCACTATATGTAAAATTAGGGCAGCTTTAAGGGCTGTCCTTTTTTATTGCTCATATCATCGTAATTGGTAATTATTGTTTGTCATGAGTGATACTAAAATAAGTAAAGGAGATAGAGTGCTTATAAGTGACAATAATATTCTAAAGATTCTATATAGCGTAAGCATAAGGTTGGAGCTAATTTTAACTAAAAGGTGACAAAAGTTACAGTTTTTAGATTTTTTCTCAATTAAACCCGATCCTCATCCAGACCTTTACTTTAGGGCTCAATACCAATATAGATAAAAATATATTATTCCGCTAAATCTTAAGCTACTAAGAAAAAGCATCTGAAACTATATTACTTTTCAAGGCAAAGACATTAACTTTGTTTTCTTACTAAATGAAACAGCTTATATATTATGAAAAAAATCATCCTATCCTTACTAATATCAATGGTATTCATGCCTTTGATATTTGCCCAGGAAGCAAGGCTGCTACGCTTCCCCTCGACAAACGGACAAGAAATAGTTTTTTCTTATGCAGGCGACTTATATAAAGTCTCAATCAGAGGAGGTGAAGCTAAGCGACTTACTTCGCATGTTGGATATGAAATGTTTCCTAAATTCTCACCTGATGGTAAAACGATTGCTTTTACAGGACAATATGATGGAAATACAGAAGTATTCACGATTCCATCCAATGGAGGCGAACCTTTGCGTATCACTTATACTGCAACAAATGGCCGTGATGACCTGGGTGACCGCATGGGGCCAAATAATATAGTCATGACATGGACTCCCGATGGGAAGAATATCGTGTACAGAAATCGTATTGGCGATGGATTTACAGGAAAGCTATATCAAGTGAATAATGAAGGAGGGTTGTCTAATGTTATACCACTGCCTGAAGGTGGTTTTTGCAGCTATTCTCCTGATGGGAAGAAGTTAGCCTACAATCGTGTAATGCGTGAATTCCGTACATGGAAATATTATAAGGGTGGTATGGCTGATGATATCTGGATATATGATCCATCGGCGAAGTCGATAGAAAATATAACCAATAATGATGCGCAAGACATTATGCCAATGTGGATTGGCGACGATATTTATTTCATTTCCGATAGGGATCGCATAATGAATGTTTTTGTTTATAACACAAAGACAAAACAAACCAATAAGGTCACCAACTTTACTGAATATGATGTGAAATTTCCAAGCCATAACGGAAATGTTATAGTTTTTGAAAACGGAGGTTATATTTACAAATTGGATGTAACAAGCAAACAGCCTGAGAAAATCAATATATCTTTATCTTCAGATAATATTTATGCGCGGAGTGACATTAAAAACGGAGAGAAGTATCTTCGGGCAATGAGTATTTCTCCTGACGGAGAACGCTTAGCTGTTACTACCCGTGGGGAAGTATTTAATATTCCGGCAGAAAAAGGAGTAACAAAAAACATAACCCGTTCCCCTGGTGCTCACGATCGTAATGCGCAATGGTCTCCTGATGGAAAATCAATCGCTTATATATCTGATGCTACAGGTGAAACAGAATTATATCTGCAAGAAGCAATAGGGTCTGCACCTATACAACTAACAAAAAACAACGATACCTACATACGTAATTTTGAATGGAGTCCCGATTCTAAATCTATAGTTTATACAGATCGAAAAAATAGAATAAACTTACTGGATATAGCATCAAAGCAAAAATCGGTATTATTACAAGATCCAGCCGGGGAACCACAAGGCGTGACATTCTCACCTGATAGTAAATGGTTGGCATATAGTCGTATGGAGGCGAATGAATTTAATGTAGTTTATGTCTTCAATATTACTGATAAAAAGGAATATGCTGTCACTGATAAATGGTATGAGTCTTATTCTCCTGCTTTTAGTAAAGATGGGAAGTATCTGATATTTACATCTGCTCGCGATTTTAATCCTATGTATGGTACAAAAGAGTGGAATCACATATATCAGGCATCTAACGGTATTTATTTGGCATTGCTATCAAAAGACACTTCTTCTCCGTTTCTGGAAAAAGACGCTATTGTAAAAATAGAAAGTGCTGACACTCCAAAAGATGATAAAAAGAAGCTCGATGCTGAGAAAAAAGAAACCGAAAACCTTGTTAAAATCGATATTGAAGGAATTGCTGACAGGATTATAAAATTGCCTGTTGCCCCAGCATATTACTGGGGCTTTTATGCTGATGGTGATAAGGTATATTATAATAAGCAAGGTGCAGTTTTAGTTTTTGACCTAAAAAAGCAAAAGGAAGAGACGATAACCGAAGGTGCAGCATTGTATATGAATAATCATGATAAAAAAGCATTATTCTTAAAAAACAATCAGATTTTTGTAATGAATCTCCCGGCATCAAAAGTGGAGCTAAAAGACCCGGTTAATTTATCGAATATGAAAATTCAGACTGACTATCCTCAGGAGTGGGCACAAATATTCGATGAAGCGTGGCGTGTATATCGTGATGGGTTTTATGTGGAAAATATGCATGGAGTAGATTGGAAGGCGATAAAAGAAAAGTATTCCGTCCTATTGCCTTATGTGAAGACTCGTTTAGATCTGAATTATATAATAGGAGAAATGATAGGAGAGTTAAATTGTGGACATGCATATGTAAATCCGGGAGAACTTGATCGTCCTGAACGCATAAGTACCGGATTGTTAGGGGCTGAAATATACCGAGACAATAGTGGCTTCTTCCGTATCGAAAAAATATTGCAAGGAGCCTCTTGGAACAAAAAATTACGTTCTCCATTAACTGAGGCGGGTATAGATGCTAAAGTCGGCGACTTTATTGTAGCTATAGACGGGATACCGACAAATAGCGTAAAAGATATGTTTTCTCTTTTGGTTGGTAAAGCCGAAGTCCCTACCGAGATATCATTAAATAGTAAAGCTCAATTAGATGGGGCCCGTAAAATAGTAATAAGTCCGTTAACAGAAGAACACTCTCTGTATCACTACCAATGGGTGCAAAGTAATATAAAGAAAGTTGAAAAGGCCTCGAATGGCAAAATAGGATATATTTATATTCCTGATATGGGACCGGAGGGATTAAATGAATTTTCCCGTTATTTTTATCCTCAACTTGATAAAGAAGGCTTGATAATTGACGACCGTGCAAATGGAGGAGGTAATGTGTCGCCTATGATACTCGAACGTCTTTCTCGAGAACCGTATCGTCTGACTATGCGCCGCGGTTCAAATCGTATTGGAACAGTTCCTGATGCAGTACAAGTAGGACCTAAAGTATGTTTGATTAATAAATATTCGGCTTCTGACGGAGATTTATTCCCTTGGGGATTCCGTGCTTTAGGACTGGGTAAACTGATAGGAACACGTACATGGGGTGGTATTGTAGGTATTTCCGGTTCAATGCCATTTATCGATGGCACTGATATACGTGTCCCTTTCTTTACGAGTTATGATGCCAAAACAGGACAATGGATTATTGAGAATCATGGTGTAGACCCGGATATACTAATCGATAACGATCCGATCAAAGAATGGAATGGAGAAGATCAACAACTCGACAGAGCGATAGAAGAGGTTATGAAAGATCTGAAAAATAGACAACCGCTGAAGCCTGTACCGGCACCGAGAGTCTGGAACAAGTAGAGAGCAGATAGTCTTATAATCTTTATAATAAGTAAAGTACAGCGAAGGTACCTTAATAATATAAGGGTCTTTCGCTGTACTTTTTTATAAGAGCGTTACCATAAGGGGGAGAGGCTGTTTTTAACAAAGAGTTCAATTTTCTGTAACCTCCATTCATTACCTTTGTCTCGTTATTATTACAACGATATGGACAAAACTAGAGGTATAATATTTGCCCTGATTTCTTCAGGTACATTCGGACTTATTGCATTCTTTTCTATTCCATTGCTGAAAGCGGGTATGCATGCCCCTTCAATATTATTTTATCGAAGTCTTTTTGCAGGATTAGCCTTAGGTACAATCTGTCTGATGAGAAACAAAAGCTTTAAAATACCATATAAAGCGGCTTTACAACTTTTCTTTTTAGGGATGCTCTATACTATGACTGCAATGGGATTGATTGTTTCATATACGTATATATCTAGCGGAGTCGCTACTACTATTCATTTTTTATACCCTGTAGCCGTAGCTTGCATGATGATTATATTTTACAAAGAAAAACTCTCTCGTAATTTATTATTTGCAGCCCTTTTATCCCTTTTCGGAGTCGGTTTATTATGTTGGAGCGATGCGGGATTTATCAATTCCCGAGGATTGCTTATCGCCTTTATAACTGTATTTACATACTCTACTTATATAGTGGGACTTAATCGAAGTGGTATTAAGAAGCTTGACCCCGAAATAATTACATTCTATGTTATCTCCTTCGGAGCGTTAATCTTTTATATCTTTTCATATTTCACAACAGGTATAGAGATTATACCCGATACGGTTGCTGTATACAATCTGATTGGATTATCCTTATTTGCAACTGTCTTGTCGGCTTTGACTCTTGTTTCAGCTGTAAAGCTTGCAGGTTCCACAATCACATCAATATTAGGGTCGTTAGAGCCTGTTGTAGCTACATTAATCGGTATATTTTATTTCAACGAATCATTCGGGTGGAATAGCCTGATTGGACTTTTGATCATTATAGGAGCAGTATTGCTCGTTATACTTGGGGGTAGAGCAAAGGAGAAATTACCCGTTCCTCCTTTAGATTAAGTTTTTGACAACACAACTCTTATTATATCATCCTTTACTTCTATTTGGCTATTGGGTCGTTGTGCTCGGATCGTAGCAGACAATTCTTCTATTGTTGGATAATCCGATTGTCCGATAAAACAGCGTGCGTCATCGATAAGTAGAATATGATCCGGTCCCGAATCAAAAATTGCCTGCAATTCTTCATATATCGGACAATCTTTATTTCCCCGTGCTGTAATACCACTGGAATAATGGCCATCGAGCCAAAAAATTGTTCGATCCTTCATCTCAGGTACTAGTTGATACAGCACTATACCACTGTCGCCTTGCAATATATGGATATACTTATATTTCTTAAACCTCTTTTGAGCCTTATCTGCTAACTGCATATTCAGTTCAATAGAATATATCTTCTGAAAGTTTTTTCTTTGAGCCCAAATCATATCTCCTAAATATGTGCCGGTCTCTATGAGATTCTTTATATTATATTTTAGTTGATATTCCTCTATCGCGTTTTGTTTTACAGCATGTGGAACCGGGAGTTGCTTTCCGTTCTTCTCCCATTGAGAAAGTTTTACTTTTTTCTTCTGCAAAAGATAAATATCTTGTACTAAAGCAGGCATTTTACTCAATAGTGTTTTTAGAAAACTCATGGCATGTTTCAATTTTCTTAAGAATATACAGTGGATATACAAATGTATAACTTTTTTGTCTTGCATCATCAAACAGACAATTTTAATCAAATAATATAGTGACTATTGCACATTTTTACTATTTTTGTGCGATAAAGAATTAACAAACAGCTATCTCATATTTTTTAAATAGCTAATAATCATCAAACAACGATAAAAATGAGTAACAATTTATTAAAAGGTAAAAGAGGAATCGTTTTCGGTGCATTAAACGATAAATCGATTGCATGGAAAGTAGCCGAAAAAGCTGTAGAACAAGGTGCTATTATCACACTATCAAACACTCCTGTAGCTGTAAGAATGGGTGAGACTAAAGCTTTATCTGAAAAACTAAATGCTAAAGTTATTGCTGCTGATGCAACTAGTGTGGAAGATCTAGAGCAAGTATTCGTACAATCGATGGAAGCTCTTGGCGGCAAAATAGATTTTGTACTTCACTCTATCGGAATGTCATTAAACCTTCGTAAGGGAAGAGAATATGATGATCTGGATTATGGATTTTTAGATAAAACATTAGATATTTCGGCTGTATCATTTCACAAGATGATGCAGGTTGCAAAGAAATTAGATGCTATTTCTGAAGGCGGTTCTGTGGTTGCTCTTACTCATATTGCTGCTCAGCGTACCTTTACCGGCTACAATGATATGGCTGATGCTAAAGCATTACTAGAATCTTTCGGACGTAGTTTCGGATATATCTACGGACGCGATAAAAAAGTACGTGTGAATACGATATCTCAGTCACCTACAATGACTACCGCCGGACAAGGTATCGGAGGACTAGATTCATTCTTCGATTTTGCAGAAAAAATGTCTCCATTAGGTAATGCAAGTGCAGAATCTTGTGCTGACTATTGTATTGTCATGTTCTCTGATCTCACCAGAATGGTGACGATGCAAAACCTATTCCACGATGGAGGTTTTTCTAATATGGGTCTTACTCAAGCAATTGTTGAAGATTATATCGAAAAGAAATAAACGAAGAACAATATTTGACCAACGGCTCATAAATAATCATTTATGAGCCGTTTTTTCATATAAATCTGTTACATTTGATCTTCAAACAAATTTAAAGAGAGGGGATATTAATAGAAAAGTATGCTTATAAAACTATACGAAGAGAATCCGAACCAGAAAGAAATAGACCGGATAGTAAAAGTTTTGCAGGACGGAGGACTCATTGTTTATCCGACTGATACAGTATATGCTATTGGCTGTGATGCACTTAATGTTCGGGCAGTGGAGAAAATATGCAAAATGAAGGGTATAAATCCTGAAAAAAGCAATCTTTCAATCATTTGTTACGATCTAAGTAATATTAGTGAATATGCGAGGGTAGATAATAATACTTTCAAGCTGATGAAGAAGAATCTTCCGGGTGCTTTTACTTTCATATTGAACACGACCTCTTCTCTCCCCAAAATATATAAGAATAAGAAAACGGTGGGGATACGTGTGCCTGACAATAATATTATTCGTGAACTGGTTCGTAATCTGGGAAATCCGATATTGACAACATCGGTTAAAGATGAAGACGAAGTAATAGAATATACAACTGATCCGGAGCTTATCTATGAAAAATACCAGAATCTGGTAGATATAGTTATCGATGGAGGCTATGGTGGTATCGAAGGCTCTACAGTAGTCGATTGCACTGATAACGAGCCTGAAATAACACGACAGGGCAAAGGAGAATTAATTTTGTAAAAGAATATTAAATTCCTACATTTGCAAATGTCTGTAAAATCTTTAATAATAGCGACAAATCATTCACCAAATACTCAAAAATAGAGTTTTATGAAAGTCAAATATTTATTTTTACTTCCAATTATAATATTCGCGCTATCTCTTTATTCATGTGGAGATGAGGATGAGCCTATAACTTCTACTGACCCAAATCCGTCTGAAACAAAAACAGATAATGAGATTGCGAATGAATGGATACTAGATGAAATGTCTGAATGGTACTATTGGAGCAACAAGCTTCCTGACAAAAATAGTCTTAATTTCAAACTCGATCCGGGAGCAACTAATGGATTCTTTGAAACAATCTTATTCTCTAAAAACAAAGCAAATAGGCAAGAAATGTATGATAAATTCTCATGGATAGAATCATATACGGCAAATACAAAGAGTGCTTCCAAGAGTGATCTAGGATTTGATTTCTTTCCTGTCACATTTATAGATGGTGCTGGTAAGCCAACCGGAGATTATGGAAATGTTGTTGTATACATAAAAAAGGGAACTCTGGCTGAAAAATCAGGACTTAAAAGAGGGCATATTATAACAGCCGTGGATGGAATAATTCTGAATAAAGACAATTGGTATTCGGCTCTTTATGCTAATAAAAGTATATATGAATTAGATGTTATTGATAATGAAATCAAAAAAGAAATAAAAATATCTTCTCCTGTGACTCCAGCATATGACGACAAATATGTGTTGATGGACACAGTATACAAAGATATCTCAGGACATAAAATAGGTTATCTTGTATTTAATACATATGGGACCGAGGGTGATGCCAGCGATTTACAAAACAATATATATTTAATACAAAGATTAACGGATTTGCAAAAGGCAGGAATTACTGATTTGGTATTAGATCTTCGCTATAATATGGGTGGTTTGGTTACTACAGGGGTACACCTAGGTAGTGCCTTAGTTCCTAACAGGATTGACGATATTTATGAAATAAAAAAATATAACGATGTGCTTCAGCGAAAAATAGAAAATTCTTCTAATGACATAAAAGAAGACTGGCTATATGATCGTTTCCGTGAGAAAATTCTATGGGATGATACCGAATATAACAATATTCCAAAGTTAGGAGATCAATTGCAAACGTTATGTATACTTACAACAGGGTATACTGCATCTTGTAGCGAGATGACCATAAACTGTCTGAAACCCTATTATACAAAAGCTGGAAAGAATCTATATGTGGTAGGAGAGCAAACAACAGGAAAGAATGTTGGTTCGTGGACTATTGAACCAGAAAACAAGGATATAAAATGGAAATTACAACCCATTACTTTTCAGTCTTTTAATGTTGACAAAGAATCAAACTATTTTAATGGATTCTTTCCGGATCAAGCAGCAGATGATTATGAAGATTTAAAAATAGGACTAAAACCCTTAGGGGATCTGGAAGAAACACTATTGGCTAAGGCCGTATCAAAGATTACAGGAATTCCGAACTCCAAAAGTACTAAAACTAAAGGTCCATCCATAGTAAAATCCTTCACTCTTGATCAAATAGAGAAGGCAGGAAAAAGATCAAGTATGATTATAAACATGAATGAAGTAAAAAAAATAAAAACTAAATTAGCCGTACTAGAACTAGGCGCGGATAAATAAAAAGACCAGATTTACTAATGAAAGTAATGAAATTTGGCGGAACATCCGTAGGTTCCGCAACCAATATAGCAAACGTAAAAAAGATAATAAGTGCGGTAGATGAGCCGATAGTTGTAGTAGTTTCAGCTTTCAAAGGTATAACCGATAAATTATTGATAACCTCCGAACTTGCAGCCGCAGGAGATTATTCATATGAAAGAGAATTTAAGGAGATCGTGGAACAACATGTTACCGTTGTTTCTAAACTTGATATACCTGAACCTAAGCGTGAGGAACTTGCTGTAAATGTCAATAAACTGTTAGATGAACTTAGGAATATTTTCAAAGGGGTATTTCTCATCAACGATCTTTCCCCTAAGACCTCTGATAAGATAGTAAGTTATGGAGAACGACTTTCAACTCTTATTATAAGTTATGCATTCGCAGATTATGAAGTGCTGGATGCCACACTTTTAATAAAAACTGACTGTGCATTCGGAAAACATACCCCGGACATAGAAGTCTCGAACCAATTGATAAGAAATGCTTTTGAAAATTCTTCACAAAAAGTACTTGTTGCCGGATTTATTTCTACTTGTAAGTCTACAGGCGAAATAACCAATCTGGGACGTGGAGGATCCGATTATACTGCTGCTATATTTGCTTCGGCTCTTGATGCTAATATACTGGAAATATGGTCGGACGTAGATGGATTTATGTCTGCCGATCCTAAAGTCATAAACAATGCGCACGTAATTGAAAATCTTACATTCACCGAAGCCACAGAGCTTTGCAACTTCGGAGCTAAAGTGATTTATCCTCCCACTATATTTCCTGTATATCATAAGAACATACCTATTTGCATAAAAAATACCTTTAAGCCTGAAGCTCCGGGTACTTATATTTCCCACGATGGAGAAACTAGGAAGAGCAAGGCTATGATAAAAGGTATATCGTCCATATCCGACTCTTGCCTTATTACTGTTCAAGGACTTGGAATGGTAGGTATTATCGGAGTCAATTTCAGAATATTCAGGGCCTTGGCTAAAAACGGTATCAGTGTATTTCTTGTATCTCAGGCCTCATCGGAGAATAGTACTTCTATAGGGGTTCGCTCTGTTGACGCAGAATTGGCTGTACATGTCCTCGAAGAGGAGTTCGAAAAAGAAATTTCGCTGGGTAGTATCAATCGCGTCTTGCTGGAGACAGAATTGGCAACAGTTGCTATTGTCGGCGAGAATATGAAATATACTCCAGGTATTGCAGGCAAATTATTTGAAACACTAGGTAAGAGTGGTATTAGTGTGATCGCTTGTGCACAGGGAGCCTCAGAGGTGAATATCTCGTTTGTCATCAAAAATAAATATTTACGTAAAGCATTAAACTCAATACATGATTCATTCTTCCTTTCCGAATACAAAGCATTGAACCTGTTTATTGTGGGTGTCGGAACAGTCGGAGGAAATCTGTTAGAGCAAATACGCCAGCAACAACCTAAGTTGATGGAACAATATGCTTTAAAGCTCAATGTTGTAGGTGTTGCCCGTGGACGTAAAGCTTTATTCTGCCGCGAAGGAATAAACCTTGATACGTACAAAGTTGAGCTTGACGAAAAAGGAATACCTAGCTCTCCCGAAATTCTCCGCGAAGAGATCATAAATATGAATATATTTAATGCCGTATTTGTGGATTGTACTGCCAGTGACTCTGTTGCTCAAATATATGGAGAATTAATGTCGCAAAACATTTCAGTTGTTACAGCTAATAAAGTTGCGGCATCATCTGCCTACGATAACTATTTAAAGTTAAAAAATACGGCTCGTGAACGTAATATAAAGTTCTTATTCGAAACAAACGTAGGTGCCGGACTGCCAGTTATCAATACAATGAATTCGCTTATAAACTCAGGCGATAAAATTATAAAGATAGAAGCTGTGCTTTCAGGTACTCTCAACTTTATATTTAATACAATAAGTAAAGATGTTCCTTTCAGCAAGGCAATCTATCTTGCAAAAGAAAGTGGATATTCCGAACCTGATCCACGGATTGATCTCAGTGGCATGGATGTTGTGCGTAAACTAGTCATTCTTACCCGTGAAGCCGGATATCAGGTAGAACAATCAGATGTCGTGAAAAATCTGTTTGTTCCACAGGAATACTTTGATGGAACAATAGAAGAGTTTTGGGCGAATATCAACCAATTAGATACAGAATTTGAAGAAAGACGGAGAAAACTTGAAAGTGAAAATAAACATCTTCGCTTCGTAGCTAAATATGAAGAAGGAAAATGTGAGGTCGGATTGCAGGAAGTGGGGCAGAATCACCCATTCTACGATCTCGAAGGAAGTAATAATATTATACAAATAACAACCGAACGATACAACGAATACCCTATGATAATAAAAGGATACGGGGCAGGAGCAAGCGTAACTGCCGCAGGAGTATTCTCTGATATCATCAGTATCGCTAATATAAGATAACCTACCTTATTCCGTGAAAAACAGAATATTATTCTGTTTGCAATTTTAATAATCATAGTTATATGAAGACAATAATAATCCTAGGTGACGGCATGGCCGATGAGCCAATCGCTGCATTAGGGAATAAGACACCACTACAAGTGGCGAAAAAGCCATATATAGATATGTTGGCCGCTAAAGGTAAGAGTGGCGAGTTAGACACTATTCCTGTTGGATTTAAGCCCGGTAGCGAAATAGCGAACCTATCTGTATTAGGTTATGATGTGCCTAAGGTATTTGAAGGGAGGGGATCGCTCGAAGCAGCCAGTATGGGGATTGATATCCTGCCTGGCGAAATGGCTATGCGTTGCAACCTCATTTGTATAGAAGATGGCAAAATAAAGAACCACTCGGCCGGGCATATATCAAGCGAAGAGGCAGCGGAACTAATTCGCTTTTTGGACAAAGAACTAAATGATGGTAAAGTAAGTTTTTATCCAGGCGTATCATATCGCCATTTACTCAAACTGAAAGAAGGGAATAAAGACTTGGATTGTACTGCTCCCCACGATGTGACAGGAACTCCTTTCAAAGATGTGCTTGTAAAAGCTGAAACTACTGAGGCTCAGAAAACAGCAGACTATTTGAATCAATTGATTCTGAAATCGCAAGAGCTGCTAAAAGATCATCCGATTAATAAAAAACGTATTGCTGAAGGAAAAGATCTCGCAAACAGTATTTGGCCATGGTCAGCGGGATACCGCCCACAAATGCAAACCTTACAGGAGCTATTCGCAATAAAAACTGGCTCTGTAATATCGGCCGTCGACCTAATAATGGGTATAGGTGTATATGCAGGGCTTAAACTAATACATGTTGAAGGTGCTACAGGATTATATGATACTAACTACGAGGGTAAAGCTCAAGCTGCAATAGATGCTTTGAAGAATGATGATTTCGTCTACCTGCATATCGAAGCTAGCGACGAAGCCGGGCATGAAGGAGACTATGAATTAAAAACCAGAACAATTGAATATCTTGATAATCGTGTAGTAAGATTAATATACGAAGCGACAAAAGACTGGGATGAACCTGTTACAATTGCCATTCTACCCGATCATCCTACACCATGCGCTTTAAAAACGCATACAAATAAGCCGATACCATTCCTTATCTATCGCTCGAATGGAGAAGCGGATAATGTTCAGGTATATGATGAATTTGAGTCGCCAAAGGGTGAATATGGATTGATAAAAGGTAAGGAATTTATGGAACTCTTATTTAGTAATAAATAATTCTAAAATAAAAGAGCCGGATAATACTTATTTTATCCGGCTCTTTTTATAATCTTTTTTTATCTCTTCTTGCCTTTCTTCTTTCTGTGCATACTTCCAATTAGAAGTTCCTGAAGTTTTTCGGGAGTTATATTAGTTTCTATTGTTCCATTACTGGCGAAGGAAATCTTGCCTCTTTCTTCTGAAACAACGATTACTTTTGCATCAGTTTCCTGAGATATACCTAATGCGGCCCGATGTCTCAACCCAAACGATTTAGGAATATCCTGATTTTGGGAAATGGGTAATATACATCCGGCAGCCCTAATCCGATTGCCCGAGATAATCATAGCACCATCATGCAAAGGCGTATTTTTAAAGAAGATATTCTCCACTAAACGTGTGCTAATGTCAGCATCGAGGACTTCTCCGGTTTCGATATAATTACCTAATTTAATTTCCTGTTCTATAACAATCAGAGCGCCAGTATAGCTCTTTGCCATATTCATACAAGCAAGCACCAACGATGTAATAACAGAATCGTTAAGCTCACTCGTATCTTTCGAGTTAAATATTTTCGCTATAAAACGGAATGTGCGATTTGAGCCCAAAGAGATAAGGAAGCGCTTTATTTCATCCTGAAAAATAATGATAAGAACGAATAATCCAAAGTCTGTAAATTTATCAAGGATTGCTCCCATTAACCGCATCTGTAATACCTGTGAAATAAGTACCCATAGAACGATAAATGCTAATACTCCTTTAAAGATTGCTCCGGTTCCTGATCTCGATACGATTCGATATAATTGATACATTACTGTTGCGACCAACAAAATGTCAATGATATCTTTTATTCTTATTCCGAAATTTTCCATTATCAGGATATATAGTATTAAAACTAAAATCAAAGATAGTAGATTTCTTTGATAATTAATTTAGAAAATAATTACTGTGTTCTTAAAAATACTTTATTCTAGCATCTGGTTCATTATTGGTTGACGAGCAGGAAATAAGGTTTTGTAAGGCTCAGATAGCTCATCAGTCCTATATCCAAATAAAAGACGACAGAGAAACTTCATACTCATGGTGATATCGGGTTCTGATTTCTCCGTATATCTTGCAGAACCATTTGTTATCATAATAGTTGAATCAGGTAGATGATTGCTTTTTTCATTTTCTATTTCCATGCATAAACTTAGTAGTAGATTTTTGTCCGCATATAGATTCAGCAATGTTATCTCGTTTATAATACATGCCATTCCCGGTAGATTATACTTTGGGGGAAAGCCATCCATTCTCTGTTCTTCTGCTATTGCTTTAAAATCGTCGAAGGATTTTTGAACACAAAAATCCTCATGCTCGTATATAGCAGTATAGGCAAGGTATGCATCGTTTATTTCAGGGAAATCAGTCAGTATCTTTTCAATTGGATATATAGGTTCTGTCCCTTCATCAAATACTTGTGTATATTCGAATTTCTCATAATATTGATATAACCAGTCTTCTGCAGGAACAAGTATTGCAAGAGGAATATTTCGTTCTTTTAATATTCGGTGAGCTTCGCCAATAAGCCGGGGCATATAGCCTTTATTCCTATGTTCGGGGAGGGTACATAATCCGGCCATATAAGCAAATGGAATAATTTTACCATAAAATGTAATTGTATAAGGCAACATTTGCAAAGATGCTACAGCCTCACCTTCTTCAAAATATATTAATGTATTCTCATTCCTATATTTATATTTAAAAAGGATATCCAAAAACTCATCGGTATCTTCAAAGCAAGTTTTCCACATTTGCCGAACCAATGGCTTTGTATTTTCATCTGCAAACTTTATCATTGCTATAATTCTTTTGGAGAATATTTTATTATAACAAAAATAAGCAAATTTAAATAATGCATATTTTTGTTGAATGAGAAAGAATATCTATACTTTCGGAATCAATATGCCCTCTTCAAGCAGAATGTCGGGATAATAAGACATTTTGGCTTTACGCAAGTTGTTAAGCCCCATATCCTCTTCTCTATTGATATAAGTAAATTCGGAAGCCTCATGCTCAACAAATTGCTGGTTGATTATAGTATAGGCTCCATTCATGTCTCCAAACGCCTTTTCCACATGAACTACAAAAGAATCTGCTGTCAAGGGTTCACCAATGGTAAAAGCTACTATTTTGCCATTCACCCTAACCGCTCCGCCTCTCAACTGCAAATAATCAAAGTGTTCGAGCATAATTCTTGTGGCAATATAATCATATCGCTGGGTAATATTTATAGCCGAATTTGATTTTGCTTCCCACTCATCAAGCATTTTTACACACTCATTGAGCTCTTTCTGGTCGGTTAGTGGAAAATAGACCCAATCTGGATTATCAGCTTTGAAACGATTTATATGATTACGCTTACTCTGAAGCTTCTTTCCAGACAGTTTAATCAATCGTTCGCAGAGGTAAATGTATTCATCGTTATTACGGTCGGGAATATAGCGAAATCTGTCTGGCATCTCTTTCTGAATGTTTTCCCACATACGCGAAGTGATTCCTTTCATCTGAAAAGGGATCTTATTCTCCTTCGCATCTTGCATTATCAAATCAAAAGCGTCTGGTAGTGGCATATGACCTATGGGCATCATGTAATAGAGCTGTCCATCAGAATCCTGAAAACGCAGAAAGATAGTACGGTGTTCTATTGCAAAAACCGTTTTAAATTTGGCATTCCAGGCAAATAAGTTAGCAAAGCAGAAGTCACAAGCTCTATATTGATTTCCTACAAATGAGGCATCTATAACTTTTTTATCGGACAGTGTAATTTGTTTAAAGTTGATCATAAAATGATTTCGATAATTTTAATAGCTAAACAAAGCTAGTACAAATATTGTTTAATACGGCAAGTATAGAGATATTATAACAGTAGATATACATTATCTATAATAACATTTGTATATCAAATATTTTATAGCGAAATTTGTCTATTATAAAGAATGATTCTATATAAGTAAGCCTTATTAAAAGATGTCAAATACTAAAAAAGTATTAGCTGTAGCCGAAACGTCGTACATCATCCGAAAGGGTTTGGTCTACGTCTTGTCCCAGTTATCTAGCGTAGGAAAAGTTGTAGAGTTGAAAGAAATGGAAGATATCAATTACCAGCTAGATATATTGGCTCCTGATGCTGTACTCATCAATCCGATGTTATTGGGGCATACATCTAAACAAGATATACGTCAACAACTCAATCTCGATAAAAGTATAGCGATAATAGCTCTGGTTTATAATATTATTGATGAACAGTTTTATAGGTCGTACGACGCTGTGATCAAGATAAATGATTCCGAATCGAAAATAGAGGGAACGTTACTTAATTGTCTTAATAAAGAGCAAAACAATCAGAATGATCAGGAAGAACTTAGCGATAGGGAAAAAGAAATATTAATCAGTGTAGTAAAAGGAAGAAGTAATAAGGAGATTGCTGAGCATCACAATATATCCATACATACAGCCATAACACACAGACGTAATATCACCCGAAAACTTAAAGTACATAGTATCTCTGGTTTAACCATTTATGCTATCATAAATAAGCTTGTCGATATATCTGAAATAAAATATCAAGACGAATAAAAAAGAACACTATGCAGAATATCACTATTATATTTAAGAAAACAATGAAAATGTCGGATCTTATCGATGCTGACTATCGTCTTTTATTACTCCTTAACCGGCTAAATATCTCGTTGGGATTTGGTGAAAAAAATATAGATACTGTATGTAAAGAGAATGGATTTGATACGGATTGTTTCCTGTTTTTGGCCAACTACCAATCCAACAAATCGATAATGAATATTGAAGAGACTTTCAAAACTCTGCCTCTTACTCCTTTTTTACAATACTTGAAAAGCTCTCACAGCTATTTTTTGGAAAAGCGCCTGCCTAATATTCGTCGAAAATTGGAACTTGTTTTTGCTCAAGAAGATCAAAGATTGCTAAATGTAGTTCTGAATTTTTTTGACAATTATACTAAAGAGGTCTCAGAACATATGGTCTATGAAGATGATGTTGTTTTCCCTTATGTGTATTCTCTAATTGATGAAGTCTCCGATAAAGCATATTCTATAGATATCTTCGAAGAAAGACATAACGATATTGAAGGTAAGATGAACGACCTAAAACAGATATTATTAAAATATGTTCCGGGTACTACCGATCAAATGCTTATGGTAAATATCTTAATGGAGTTATATACTTCAGAAGAAGAGCTTGAAGCCCATACATTTATAGAAGATAATCTGGTTATACCGAGAGTTAGAGAGATAGAGAAGGAAAGAAAAAATGCCTAATCGCTCTTATTATTTGGTGTTTTTCTAAACCAATCTTTAAGTTCCTGCAAACTGAAAACCTGCTGCAAGTTATAATATCCATACAATATTGAGATCGCAAATAGGATAATTCCTGATAAAAGGAAAATGTTATCTGATGAATATTGTGACAGAAAGAACGCTGTTCCTATAAGAAGTATATTCACGACGGTCATTAAGACAATATTCTTGGTCCATCCAAATTTTGTAAGCTTGTGGCTAATAATAAATACGATGAGTAAATACACTATATATGCTATAAAATAAGCTATTCCTGTAGCATCCAATCCATACTTAGGGAACAGAAGATAGGTGGATGCAAGATAAACTACATAAAACAGTACTTCTGAGAACAAATAAACAAAGCCCTTATTTTTCGCAAGCATAATAAATGCCATTGGCCAACTCAATACTTTAAAGAACGTACCTAGTATCTGCCAGCGTAAAACTGTATCTGCATAAGCAAATTCTGATGAATAGAATATAGATATAGCAATATTGGAGAATAATAACATACCCACAATTATAGGGGATGCAATCACTAACACGACATAACTTTGTTCATTTACTAATGTTTTAACTTGAGATCTATCATTAGCTATGGCTGAAAGACGTGGAAAAAAGTCAGAGCCCATCGACCTAAGAATAAGACCTAAATAGATATTTGTAATAACCCATGCCGATTGAAACAATCCGGCAGCATCTATTCCTATGTTGCGGGTGATATAGGCTTTAACTAGAAACATACTGAGCGTGCTGATAAAGCCTCCTATAACTATGAAGAACCCTAATTTTAATGGTTTTAATCCTAGGCGAAAAGACTCTTTTATAGATATATCTACTTTTGGAATTCTTAACTTGCGATAATAGAATTCGACACAGATAAATGAGGCCAGATATGTTAGAATAAAAGTAATAGCAATAGCTTCAATGCCCCATACAGAATAAAGTGGAATAGTTATAATAAGGCTTACAATACTTGCTATTATATTCGACTTTGCCAGATATGAAATTCTCCTCATTCCCTGTAGCAAAGTAGATCTGCCTGTAGTTAATATTGCACAAAATACACAAATAGAAAGACACGCGATAGAGAATGCATATCCATTATCGCCAAAAGCCCAGACACTGATAGGATAGCAAAAAGCAATGCATAGCAACAGACCGATCAAGGCTGTCAGTTTAAACCAGATATTGTATCTCCTTATTGTTTTATAAAGCAGGGTTTTATCTTCTTGGCTATCAACTTCGGCTACTTCTCTTACTCCGGCAGTATCTATTCCTAGCCCTGCACCAGAACGCACCATATCTACTATAGAATAATAAATTCCTATAATACCTACACCTGTAGTTCCCAATAATATAGCTATTATCTTAGTGCGAATAATACCAATAAGCACGACAAGCACCTGTGATCCACCAAAAATAGTTGTAGACTTAAGGATCTGATTATATGATTTATTATTCTTTTTCAATTTTTGGCTTACTTTATTTATATTACAAATCTATTATTTTTTTAGTCATTTATAGGG
>NZ_JAEPKU010000032.1 GCF_016652235.1 Dysgonomonas sp. Marseille-P4677 | reverse complement strand
AGTCTAGCTATAAGAGAACTTATGTATTTTCTCTATTAAATATTTAGGCCATTAAAATCTCTATGTAATATATGATTTAAATAGATTTTATAGTAAAAAAAATCTAGATAGTGCGATATCTAAAAAATATTTATATATTTGCACATATATTAAATGTTCATACATATAGAAATGGTAGAAAAATCAAATTATGACAAATATCCATCAACAAAAATATCAGGGTGGATGCTTTTGGGCTGGGATGGAATTATAGATAAGTTCAAACAAATTATCGAGAGTGATAAAGCGTTAATTATCGATATGTACGTTGGAGTTCATGAGGAAGAAATAATTACTGAATTAAAGAAAATCAGCACAGGTTTATTAATCAATACGCGTGATTTATTTAAGCCGGAAGAAGAAATTCGAAAGATGACGCAGCGTTTTGTTACGAATGATCCTTTGTTTGGATATGTTACTTGTTTGACAATGAGTGATTATTTTGATGAGGTGAAATTATCGAAAGCAAAAGAAGCTATAGCCAAATCGAAAGGAGGTGGCATTGTCGTGGGTTGCGGAGCTTCGCTGCTGAAAATGGATGATTCGTGTTTAGTATATGCTGATATGGCACGTTGGGAGCATCAGTTGAGAATGCATAAAAAGTCAGTCCGGGCTTTAGGCCTTGATAATAGTAACGAAGATTTTGCCAGTCAGCATAAAAGGAATTATTTCAATGATTGGCATATTTGCGACGCTCACAAGGATCAACTTTTTGACAAAATTGACTTTTGGCTGGATACTCATATAGAGGATGAACCGAAGTTAATAGACAAAGAGACTTTCTATAAAGGAATTGATCAGACTGTAAAAAAACCATTTAGGGTTGTTCCCTTTTTTGCTCCGGCACCGTGGGGAGGGCAATGGATGAAAGAGGTCTGCGATTTGGATAGAAGTGTTAAAAACTACGGATGGTGTTTCGATTGTGTTCCCGAAGAAAATAGCCTGTTATTTGAGATAAACGGAGTTCTGTTTGAGTTGCCTTCTATCAATCTAGTTTTGCTGAAGAGCAGGGAATTGTTGGGGGAGCCTGTTGAATCTAGGTTTGGTAAAGAATTTCCCATACGTTTTGACTTGCTTGATACTTTTGGCGGTGGATATTTAAGTTTTCAGGTACATCCTACAACTCAATATATTCGCAAAAACTTTGGAATGCAGTATACTCAGGATGAAAGCTATTATATGATAGATGCAGCAGAAGATGCAACCGTATATCTTGGTTTGAAAAATGATATAGACAAGGCCGAAATGGCAAATGATCTGAGGCTTGCTCAAAAAGGAGAAAAAGCGTTTGATGCTGAAAAATATGCTAATAGATTAAGTGTAAAGAAGCATGATCATTTCTTAATTCCGGGAGGAACAGTTCATTGTTCAGGTCCTGAGGGACTAGTTCTTGAAATAAGTTCTACACCAAATCATTTTACATTCAAAATGTGGGATTGGGGACGTTTAGGCCTTGATGGTAAACCTCGTCCGATAAATGTAGAAAGAGGATTAGATGTGATTGACTGGAAAAGGGATACTGATTATACAATGAAAAATCTGGTAAACCATGTTTCTATCGTTGCTGAAGGTGATGGTTGGATAGAAGAACGTACCGGATTGCATGTGAATGAATTTATCGAAACAAGGAGACATCGTTTTTCTTCGAAAGTTACACATAAAACGAACAACAGTGTAAATGTTTTGAACTTAGTAGAAGGAGAAGAAATTATAGTCGAAAGTGTGAATAATTCATTTGCCCCCTTTGTCGCGCATTACGCTGAGACATTCATAATACCGGCATGGTTAGGTGAATATACAATTCGTCCTTATGGAAAATCGGAAGGAAAAGAGTGTATGACAATAAAAGCTTATGTACGCTTCCGCCAATAAATATAGTATGGAAAGAAAGAGTAACATATTGAAAATTTTATTTCCTGTAATGTTGAGTTTTTTCGTTATGGGAATGGTCGATATCGTTGGGGTTTCTACAAACTTCGTTAGGAAGGATTTTCATTTAAATGATTTTACAGCCTCAATATTACCGATTATGGTTTTTTTATGGTTTGCTTTATTCTCTATCCCCGCAGGGATGTTGATGAATAAGATTGGCCGTAAGAAGACAGTATTGATCTCTATTGCTATAGGGGTGGTCGCTTTGTTAATTCCTTATTTTTTCTATAATTTTTATTGTGTCATATTCGCCTTCGCTCTTTTGGGTATTGGGAATACAATTCTACAGGTGTCTTTAAATCCACTTGTGGCAGGAATCGTTACTGCCGATAAATTAACTAGTGTGTTGACTTTTGGACAGTTTGTAAAAGCTATAGCGTCGTTTCTAGGTCCTATTATTGCGACATTTGTTGCAACTCGTTGGTATGACTGGAGATATGTATTTGTTATATATGCAGTAATTTCTATAATCAGTTTTATCGCACTATACAGTACTTCCATAAAAGAAGAGTTTAAAACAGATAGAGCATCATTATCTACATTTGCGCAAACATTATCTATGCTTAAAGAATCCTCAATTCTTCAGCTGTTTTTGGGCATTGTTCTGATAGTAGGCATTGATGTGGCAATGAACACAAATACTCCGGAGTTATTAATAAAAAAAATAAACTTTACAACTGATACGGCAGGTATCGGGTCGAGTATTTATTTTGGGGCACGCACATTAGGTGCGTTTATAGGTGCAATGATTTTAGTGAAGATGCAACCTGCAAGCTTTTTAAGGATAAATATGTTTGTGGCAATTATAGCTTTTTTACTAATAATGTTTGGTCAGCAAGCATGGTTATTGTACGGTGCAATTATTCTGGTCGGTTTTACATGTGCTAATGTCTTTTCAATACTTTTTTCCATTGCATTACAAAAATATCCGGAATCTGCTAACTCTATTTCATCATTGATGATTATGGGAGTTGCCGGAGGAGCCATTGTTACACCTATTGTAGGTCTAGTTGCTAATAATATTGGTATCGGTCTAAGCTTTGGTGTTCTATTACTCTGTGTCGTATATATATTATTTCTCTCTTACAAATTTTCAAATTTAAAATAGCCTATGTATCAGTATGATAAACGAATAGTCTTAACCTTGGATGCTGGTGGAACCAATTTTGTTTTTTCTGCGATTCAGGGCAATAGAGAAATTGTAAATGCACTTAATCTACCTGCTGAAACAAAAGACTTGCAAAAATGTCTGGATACACTTGTCCGTGGGTTTGAAGAGATTTGGAGTGTATTAAACTCTGAAAATAAAGAAAATCCGGTGGCAATAAGCTTTGCTTTTCCTGGACCAGCAGATTACGAAAATGGAGTGATTGGTGATTTACCTAATTTTTCAGCATTCAAAGGTGGTGTAGCTTTAGGTCCTTATCTTGAAAGAAAATTTAAAATTCCAGTTTTTATAAATAATGATGGAAATCTGTTTGCTTATGGAGAAGCATTAGCAGGAGCTTTACCTCAGATTAATCGGGAGCTTAAAGAACAGAAATGTAATCGTCAGTATAAAAATCTTATTGGGATAACTTTTGGAACAGGTTTTGGCTCCGGAGTTGTTGTTGATAATAAATTGCTTTGTGGAGATAATGGTTGTGGTGGAGATATATGGGTATTTCGCAATAAGCTAAACACAACAATGATTGCAGAAGAGAATGTTAGTATAAGAGCAATTGTCCGAGAATATAAGCGATTATCTAATGACGAAAATGCCACATTTACACCTAAAACTATATTTGATATTGCAGAAGGTAAATCAGAAGGAAACAAAAATGCTGCAATAAAAAGTTTTGAACTGTTTGGCGAGGCAGCAGGAGATTCTTTAGCCTATATGCTAACTGTTATAGATGGAATAATAGTTTTAGGAGGAGGCATTGTAGGCGCAGCCAAATATATCCTACCAGCAATGATGAAAGAAATGCGATCGACTTTAACGTCATTTGATGGATCTATATACAATCGCTTGGAAATGGATATTTATAATATAAACGATGCGGATGAAAGAGCTGAGTTTTTTATAGATAAAACGAAAGAAGTTAAAATACCCGATTCTAATGATGTTATTAGATATCGTTCTTCGAAGCAAGTAGCTGTTATGATTTCGTCCATTGGAACAAATACTGCTGTTTCGTTAGGAGCATATGCCTTTGCTTTATCAAAACTAGATGAGTGTCTAGACTAATAATAAGAAATATCAACCTAAAATATCATGAAAATAATAGCAAAAAAACAATTTATGGAAAATACCAGAGCTGGCTTTAGAAGCCTCTCAGGGGTATTCATTATTTGTGCTCTATTCATTATAGGGATACAACCTATTTGGGCACAAAATGATAAAATCGAAATTACGGGTACAATACTATTAGGAGATGATGGTTCTCCTGCGATTGGAGCTACTGTCCAAGAGTCTGGTAATGCTACGAATGGAACTATTAGCGACATTGATGGAAAATTTGTTCTCAGGGTTCAACCTAATTCAAACATAGAAATAAGCTTTGTTGGTTATGATAATCAAACTATATCTGTGAAAGGTAGAAAAGAATTGTCCATAGTACTTAATGTGAAAACTTTCGATTTTGATAACGAGGTTGTAGTTGTAGGATATGGTACACAAAAAAGAGTAAATTTGACAGGTGCTGTGTCGACAGTTTCAACCAAAGAATTAGAAAACAGGCCTATTGCCAGTATTGCTGAGGCCCTTCAAGGGACGACTCCGGGCTTGACTATTCAGCAATATAACTCTCAGCCAGGCAGCCGATTGAGTATCAATGTTCGAGGAGTTAATACATTGAATGATAATACACCTCTGATTATTATCGACGGTATTATAAGCGATATTCAGAATGTAAATCCGGCTGACGTAGAAAATATATCGGTTCTTAAGGATGCTTCGTCTACTGCTATCTATGGGTCTAGAGCTTCAAATGGAGTTGTTTTGATCACGACTAAAAGAGGTCGCGCTGGTAAAGCCGAAATAAGTTATGACTTCAACTATGGTATACAAGAAGCTACAGCAATGCCAAATGTTGTAAAGAGTTGGGAATATGCTGAATTAAGAAATGAGGCTATGAGGAATTCAGGAAGACCGGCACCCTTTTCTAACGAACAGATACTTAACTATAAACAAAATGGTCCGAATTCTAATTGGATGAAAGATATCTATAGAACGACTGCCCCAATACAAAACCATAATTTATCGGTAAGAGGTGGTGGTACAGATACCCAATACTTAGCCTCATTTGGCTACATGGATCATAGTAGTATGCTTGAGGGGCCATCATACGGACATCAGCGCTATAATATGCGTTTAAATGTAAATACTAAGATCAGCGATCGTTTGTCGTTTGACGCATCCATAGCATATGTGCGGAATGAGATTAGAGATCATGCATATTGGACTGAATGGTTGATTGAGCAATCCAGTCGTATGCCTCCAATTTATTCTATAAAAAAAGAAGATGGAAGCTATAATTATCCGGCAGGAAGTAATAGTAATGCATTGCAACGTTTGGAAGAAGGTGGCTATCGCAAGAATCAGGATGATGATTTGACAGGAGTTCTGAATGCCGAATATAAGATAATTGATGGTCTCAAATTGTCAGGAATGGCTGCAGGGCAGATTGTCAATTCCAGAGTTCATGAGAATAGAAAAGCGATTATATTTGAGGGATCGGGAGACCAGGAAAATAGAATGACAGAAAACTCGGGCAGAACTCAAAACTTATCTACAAACATAATACTATCTTACGATAAGACATTCGCAGAAGCTCATAATCTGAAGGCTATGCTGGGCTATTCGTATGAAGGGGGCTGGAACGATTCTTTCCAAACATATAGGATTACAGAAGATTCGGAAAATGATATGATGGGTGGATCGCAGACAGATAAAGTAGGAAACCAAGGTTGGAGAAATGAATGGTCCATCTATTCAGGTTTTATGAGATTAAACTACAATTTCAACGAACGTTATTTGTTTGAGTTTAATCTTAGAGACGATGTGTCTTCCAAATTCAGAAAGGGGAATCGCTCTGGTTGGTTTCCGTCTTTGTCGGCAGCCTGGCGAATATCGGAAGAAAAATTCTATTCAGAATCTTTAAAGAATATTCTTTCTTCAGTAAAACTAAGAAGTTCATGGGGACTTGTGGGTAACAACAGAATTGAAGATTATTTATATCAAGCAACAGTGTCGGTGTATAATGGCTATAATTTTGGAGATAAGGTTGTTAATGTAGCAAACTATGGAAGCGCTAACTCCGATTTGAAGTGGGAAACAACATCAATGTTTGATGTCGGAGTGGATTTGGGATTCCTCAATAATGCACTGACATTTACTGCAGATTTTTTCAATAATACAACTAATGATATCCTAATAGGTATACCAATGCCAGGTATCTATGGAGGAGGATCGCCTGTTCAAAATGCGGGTAAAGTTCGTAATAGAGGTTGGGAAATATCAGCAAGATACAATCTTTCTACCGGAGCATTTAAACATAGCCTGTCTGGAAGTTTATCTGATAGTCAAAATAAGGTTCTTGATACAAAAGGTACAGAATGGATTTCAGGTCATGATATAACTACTATAGTTAGAGAAGGATATCCCATCAATTCGTACTATGCTTATCGTTGGGATGGATTCTTCCAAAATGAAGAAGAGGTTAGAAAAGGTCCGCATTTAGCTGGAATAACACCTAAGCCTGGAGATATCAGATATCTAAGTAAAAATGGAGATAAAGTAGTAACAGAAGATGATGACCGATATATTTTAGGAAACTCTTTTCCTCGTTTTTTATATGGCTTTAATTATAATTTAGAATGGAATGGCTTTGATTTTAGTATGTTTTGGCAAGGCGTCGGACAAAGACGTGTCTGGATTCGAGGTGAAGCCGTAGAAGCTTTCCATAACAACAATGAAGGCCCGGTCTTTGATTTTCATATGGATCGTTGGACTCCATCTAATCCGGATGCTACATATCCCCGTTTGACTGTAGGAACTGAATCTCAGAATAATGCGGCAAAATCCGATTTCTGGATTCAAGATGCAGCATATCTACGTCTTAAAAATGTACAGCTTGGTTACACACTTCCTGCGAGCTTGACAAAAAAAATGATGATATCCAAGTTGAGAGTATACGGAAGCGTTCAGAATGCATTAACATTTGATAATATGAAAGGTGGCTACGATCCTGAAACTGCAGGAGGACGTACATATCCTGTAGCTAGAGTATATTCCATAGGTTTAAATTTAAGATTCTAAAAATCGATATATCATGAAAATAAATTTTAAAATATTATATACAGTTGTATTATTGGCATTCATGTCCTATTCTTGTGTAGGGCTGGATGTAACTCCTGATGATCGTACAACAGATGTAGAATATTGGGGTAAACCTAATGCAGTCTACAATATGATAAATTCTTGTTATGCTGGTGTTGCCAGTGCTGATGAGATTGTATATGCTGATGCTATGTCAGATAATGCTTATGTAAAAGTGTTGCTGGGCTATACCCAATCAATCGGAAACGGATCTTATTCTACAGCCGATGGTTATGTATTACTTGTTTGGAATAGTAGATATACAGGAATAAGGTATTGTAATTTGATATTGGATAATATACATATGGCTACAGGTTTGACTGCTGATGAGGTAAACAGATTTACAGCTGAAGCGAAGGTAATGCGTGCCTATCAATATTTCGAGCTTGTAAGTAAATTTGGAGATGTTCCTTTTTCTGATAAAACCATTAGTATGAGTGAATCTCAGGAAATTCCAAGAACAGATAAAAATGTTATTATAGATTATATATTGAAAGATTTGCAAGACGTTATAAACGCAAAAGCACTTCCTACGACTGCTCAGGCTAGTGAGCCTGGACGGTTGACTCATTGGGCTGCTATTGCACTTAAAGCGAGAATCCAGTTGTTTGCCGGAAACTTTGAGGATGTCAAGAATCTGACAAAAGACATTATTGATAATGGCCCATATAGGCTCTTTCCTAGCTACGAAGGATTATTCACAATTGATAATGAGAATAATGAAGAAGTGATTTGGGATATCCAATATAAACCGATGGATAGGGAGCATCAAGTTCAATATCAGTTCCTACCTCCATCACTAGGTGGTTATACGCAAATTGCTCCATTAAAATCATTGGTTGACAACTATATTACTTTAGATGGTTATGCTATAGAAAATGCTCCGGCAGGAAGTTATGATCCTAACAATATGTTTACAAATCGAGATCCGCGTCTGGCTGCAACAATCGCTTATCAAGGAAATACGTATACAATGAATGATGGCAGTTTACATGAATTAAACCCATCTAAAGATGCTTATGGAGCAGGATCGGACGCCTCACCAACAGGATATTATATTAAAAAGTATTGGGATAATTCTTATCGTGCAAACTATATGTCAGGATTAAACTATATCCTTATAAGATATGCTGATGTTCTATTAATGTATGCCGAAGCTTTAGTAGAATTAAATAAAATGGATCAAGCTGCTTGGGACTTGACGATCAAGCATATCCGTGTGCGTGCAGGATTCACTCAATCATCAGCACTTGATTATCCTGGAAATGCGAATATAAAAGAAATTATTCGACGTGAAAGAAGATCTGAATTAGCGCTGGAAGGTTTGCGTACGAAAGATATTATACGTTGGAGAATAGCCGAAACAGTATTGACTGGCGATGCGCTCGGTGCATATATAGGTAATGTATCAGGCTCTGTAAATGGCTTTGTAAAAGTCGAATCACGTAAATTTGATAAGGAAAAACATTATTTGTGGCCTATTCCTCAGAATGAAAGATTCTTAAATAAAAACCTAACTCAAAATCCGAATTGGTAATAATTAAAGAATAATCTTATGAAAAAAATATATTTAGTATTAATGGTATTACTGACAATATTTATCAGTTGTGATGATGATTATTCATTATCAACAGATTTTAGTATACCGACAGAATTGGATTCACCTGATTATATATACGTAGATCTTGAGTCTTCTGATCAGATTCGTTTCTCTTGGTCAGGAGGGGGAGCAAAAGATGGATCATATGTTCTTTATGAAGTCTTATTTGATAAAGAAGGAGGTGATTTCTCTAATCCGATTTACTTAAAGAAAAGCGAATATAATACAGACCCAGAGCTAAGAATGACAACCGAAGAATTGGGTGTGATTGCTCGAAAAGCAGGAATAAATCCATTGTCTAAAGGAAAAGTGATATGGACTGTCAGAACATCTAAGGGAGGCGTAACACATTCTGGTGGTTTACATAAGGAAGTGTTGCTAGAGAGGTCCTGGAATAGATAATATTCCTGATGATTTATATCTATTGGGATCGGCTAGTGAAAATGGAGGAACAGAAGGATTGAAATTTAGAATGTCCAAAGAGGGTGTATTTGTCATTTATACAAAAATTCCTCAGGATGGAAATCTTTATATGGAAGGTAAAGCAGGTGATTCGAATTCAAGGTATTATCTTCAAAACGAGATGTTAGTGGAAGGTGAAGGTGATTTTTCTATTGAGCCTTCTGATGATGTATACCGAATCACAATTAATTTCAACTCCCTAAAAATGACCACAGAAAAAATAAAAGGAGTACGTGCAATATGGGGTGCTACTTATAATACAATAGGTGATCTGAAGTATGTTGGCAATGGTATTTTCAAGGCTGATAATTGTAAAATTGAGTTTGTATCAGCTGATCGTCCTCAAACGAATCCACCTTCTTGGTTATCTTGGGTCGAAGAAAGATATTATTTCATAGCAAATGTAAATGATGTTGAAAAATGCTGGGGTAGAATGGATGGTATTAGCGCTGAAAGACCAGTAGGAGGAGAACCTCTTTCCTTCTATGAGTTAGGAGAGTTTAATTGGGATCAATGGGAACATCTTTGGAAAATGTCAGGTAGCCTGGATCTTAAAAAAGCGACGATTTCGATCAATACTAATAAAGATAACATGATGATTCATGAGTTTAGTAATATAGTACCAATGTAAAACAACTATAAATGATGAAAAAAATATTTTATTATATATTATCAATAATTTTCTTTCTGTTTATTTCCTGTGATGATGGTTCAGAACCATATCATAGAGTGCCAATAGAAGACGATGGGGAAGAAGATGTTGTAGTGGATCACAAAGCAAGAGCAAAAGAAATATACGATATTATATATCCAATATTCAATGTAAATGATGGAAATGGTCTATTCCTTGAAAGTGTGCCTGCACAGGCAGGAGATCCCCGATATTCTTATTTATGGCCTTACGATGCTACTATAAGTGCAGCTTCGGTTCTTACTGAACTTGGATATGACGTAAATTATGAGGCAATGGTCGATCGTTTCGAGAAGTATTTCCGTGTAGGGGCAGAAGGTAATAATATTGGCGGATATGGATCATCTACTAACGGATCTGTTGGTGGTGGAACTCGCTTCTATGACGATAACTCCATTGTGGGTATTAATTTAATAGATGCTTATCGTATAACTAAAAAACCAATATACCTAGAACGTGCTCAACGAATTGTTACTTTTTTGAAAAGTGGACAAGATAATATATTAGGAGGAGCCCTTTGGTGGAATGAGAGCGAGAAGAATATTATAGATAATCCGAATTCAAATAAGCCAACATGTTCTAATGGTTATGCTATACAGTTTCTATTGAGATATTATGAAGTAGCTACAAATGAGACAGAAAAAGCTGAAGTCCTTGATCTTGCAAAAAGTCTATATAAATGGCTTAGGGATAATCTTTACGATTCGTATTCAGGTTGTTACTGGAATGACAAAAATGTAAAAGGTGAGATTAACAAAACAATATGGACCTACAATACTGGGGTAATGATGCAAAATGGATTATTACTTTATAAAATAACTAAAGATCAAACATATTTAGATGAAGCTAAACGTTCAGCTAATGGCTCTTATGATTATTTTGTGCGCCTAAGAAACGGAGTACTGTCATTTCCAGACCATGATCCGTGGTTTTCGACTAAGCTATTGGGGGCATACATTGATATGCAGCCATATTATCCGGCAGTAGAAGAATATATCGAAGTATTTAATAATTATATAAACTATGCGTACGAAAATGCGCGTATGGATAATGGTCTTTTCTATGAAGATTGGACAGGAATAAAACAAGGTCGTTATTATTCTTTATTGATGCAGTCGTGTGTAGTTGAAACATATGGATTATTGGCTCTATATAATGAAACAAAAAATAATTAAAACCGATTGATTTCATGAGAAATTTATCTATCATATTTATTCTTACAGGCTTGATTTTATCGGCCTGTAAGGATACTAAAAAACAAGAGACTCCCTATCTCGATAGAGCAGAAGAAGTGTATCACCTTGTATGGGAGAAGTATAGAGTTAATGAATATGGTTTATTCTCAGAATTTTATCCAAATTCATATAAGCCGGATCTTACCTACATGCAGGGCGATCCTTCACAGGCTAAGGAAGTATCATATTTATGGCCAATGAGTGGTGTTTTTTCTGCTACAACTGTACTCATGGAATTGGATAAAGAAAAATACAGCACTTTTCTGGATTCTATGATAATGGCAGAGCAACAATATTACGATACATTACGTACACCTGCAGGATATCAGGCTTATCCATCCCGATTCGAAAAAGTTGATAGATATTATGATGATAATGGTCTGGTGGGAATCGATTATATTGATTCATATCAGCTTACACAAAATAAAACTTACCTCGATAAAGCCAAAGAGGTAATGACATTTATTGAAAGCGGATGGAGTGAGGATTTTGGTGGTGGTGTTTCTTGGCTGGAAGGTGTTAGAGATCAGAAACCTGCTTGTTCGAATGGGAAAGCAACGGTATTGGCTCTCAAATTGTATCAAGCGACAAAGGAACAACAATATTTAGATTATGGTCTAAAATCGTATAATTGGGTAATGAATACCCTTAGAGATGATTCTCTAAACATTATTTGGAATTCCCTCCTGACAACAGTAAATTTGCCTTCAGGAGAAGTGCAAAAGCACGCATATACCTACAATACGGGAACAATGATTCAGTCAGCTGTCCGATTATACAACATTACGCAGGACGAGAAATATCTGAACCAAGCCAAAGCTCTTGCGGAAGGTAGTCACAGCTACTATTTTGGTAAGACCGAAGATGGGATTCCATATGTAAAGGATATGCCATGGTTTACAATTGTTCTGTTACGAGGGTATCAGGAACTATATGAGATAGACCAGAATCCTAAATATGTAAATGCCATAATCGAGCTTGGCGATTGGGCATGGGAAAATGCACGAGATTCTAATGGGCTGTTTTTTAACGATTGGACAGGAAGGGTAGATCAGTCAAAACAGCCGAAATGGATATTGGACGAATCGTGTATGGCTGAACTTTACGCTAGGATAGCACAAATAAAGAAGGAGAGTAGATAAATAAATGATTTGATATACAATGAATTTTAGATTAAATATTATAAAATTATTAACGAGCTTATTATTGCTTACGTTCAGCATCTCAACGGTTGCCAGTGAAATAAAAATTCCCAGAATGTATGTGAATCCCAATATAGGGACAGCGCATAGTCGATGGTTCTTTTATACACCTGCAGCATTACCCTTTGGAATGGCTAAATTAAGTCCGTCTACAAATGGGAGTTATGGAAACCATTCCGGTTGGGAGGCTGTAGGTTATGAAGATATTCACGGATCAATTGAAGGATTTCCTTGTCTTCACGAATTTCAGGTTGGAGGTATTATGTTGATGCCGGTTGTGGGTGAGTTGAAAACAAAACCGGGATCATTAGATGATGTAAATAGTGGTTTTCGCTCAGGTTTTGATAAAAAAAACGAATATGCTACAGCGGGCTATTATTCTGTTATTCTGGATAGATATGATATTAAAGTTGAATTAACAGCAACGAAACGTGTCGGATTCCAAAAGTATACATTTCCTAAATCATCAGACTCATATATAGTTTTTGATGTAGGAAATCAACTCGGCGAGAGTGGACATGTACGAGATGCATATATTAAAGTAATAGATGATAATACAATTGAAGGCTATGTAGTAACAACTCCTGAGTATGTGAAAAAATATCAGGCCGGAGCAGATGTAAGGATGTATTTCTATGCAAAAGTAGATAAGGCCGCAGATAAAGTGTTTACTTTTTATAGAGGAGGGAAATTAATAGCAGCTGATGAAATCAGGGGATTAGGAGCTTCTTTGGCCTTAAAATACAATACCGATAGCCAAGAACAGATAAGTGTTAAAATAGGCCTTTCGTATACATCTATCGAGAATGCAAAGAAAAATCTGGAATCAGAAGCAAATACTACGGATTTTGAACAAGCTAAACGAAACGCATTCAATCAGTGGGATGAATATCTGGGCCGTATTAATGTAGAGGGTGGGAGTGAAGCCGATAAGACAAAATTCTACACGGGCCTTTTTCATGCTCTTTTAGGTCGAGGATTAGCAAGTGATGTTAACGGTAGTTATCCGATGAACAATGGGCAAGTGGGACAAATAGCTATGAGAGATGGTAAACCTATTCATAATCATTATAATACAGATGCAATATGGGGTGCTTTTTGGAATTTGACACAGCTTTGGTCAATTGCTTATCCAGAGTATTATTCAGATTGGGTTCAAAGTCAACTGCTTGTATATAAAGAAACTGGTTGGCTTGGCGACGGTATAGCTAATAGTAAGTATGTTTCAGGAGTAGGAACTAACTTTACAAGTTTGGCAATAGCGGCAGCATATAATGTAGGTATTCGCGATTTTGATGTGAATCTTGGATATGAAGCTGCGTTGAAAAACGAAATAGAAAGTAAGAATCGTCCCGAAGGTGCAGGAAAGTTAGACGTGGGTTTGTTTGTAGAGAAAGGATTTGCACCATACTCTCCGGAAATAGTAATGAATACGACTACACAAGGTTCTACTTTCGGAACTTCTCATACGATGGAATATGCATTCAGTAGCTATGCAGTTTCCCAGTTCGCGAAGAGTTTAGGAAAGAAAGATGATTATGAGTTGTTGCAGAATCTTTCAAAGGGATGGCAGAGATTATTCGATAGTGAAACAAAGCTTATCAAGCCTAAAACCGTAGATGGTAAATTTCTTGAACCTTTCGACAAATTTGCCCCATGGATTGGATTTCAAGAAGGTAATGCTGTACAATATACATTTTATGTGCCACATGAAATTGAAAAATTAATAGGGCTTGTTGGACAGGACGAATTTAATCAGCGTTTAAATGAAATTTTCGAGATATCTCAAAAAGATATTTTTGGAGGAGGAACTACATTAAATGCGTTTTCCGGTCTTCAGGCGGTCTATAATCATGGGAATCAGCCTAATTTACATATCTCATGGCTATTCAACTTTTCTGGAAAACCATATTTAACCCAAAAATGGGTACGTGCTATTTGCAATGAATTTTATGGAACAGACGGTATTCATGGATATGGCTATGGACAAGATGAAGATCAAGGTCAATTAGGCGCTTGGTATGTTATGGCGGCAATGGGATTATTCGATGTAAAGGGATTGACCGAAATAAATCCGAGATTACAACTAGGTACACCATTATTTGATAAGATTGAGATACAGTTAAATAAGGATTATTATTCAGGTGATAAGTTTACCATTATCACAGAGAATAATAAACCTGAAAATATATATATACAATCTACCAACTTGAATGGGAAGAAAATGAATACATTACAAATGCCTTTTGCAAGTGTTACTAAAGGTGGTGTATTAAAAATGAATTTAAGCAATAAACCAAATACTAAAATTCTACGATAAATATCGTAGAATACGATATAATTTAGGCGATGAGTTGCTGTTTTATACAATTAGCAACTCATCGTTTGTATTGTGACATAAGAAATTAAAAATAGATAACTATATTTATAATATGAATTTAGATGCTGTTTTTTTCGATATAGATGGTACACTGGTGAGTTTTAATACACACTCTATACCTCAATCGACTAAAGATGCTGTAAAGCTATTAAGGCAGAATGGAGTAAAAGTTTTCATTGCTACCGGACGCCCTTATTCTGATATTAACAATTTAGAAGATTTGATATTTGATGGTTATATAACAGCTAATGGCGCTTATTGTATTACAGCAGATGGTGAGGTAATTCATAAGAATTTGATAGCACACGATAATTTGTTGAGACTTATTGAATTTCAGAAGATTCATCCATTTCCGTGCGTGCTGATGACCGAGAAAGGAAATTTTATCAATTATATTAATCAATCTGTCGAAAATATCCAACGTTTGGTAAACCTGCCTAATCCTCCGATTAGACAACTCGAAGATATGATAGAAGATGGGGTGTTTCAGATCGATGCATTTATAGACGAAGATTTGGAGAAGTTGGTAATCGAAATTGCGCTTACAGGATGTGAGGGGGCAAGATGGCACCCTTCATTCGTAGATATTAATGTGGCTAATAATAATAAAGGTACAGGGATAAGCAAATTTATTGATTATTATGGGTTGAAAAGGGAAAATACAATAGCTTTTGGAGACGGGGGGAACGATATTGCAATGCTGAGATATGCAGGTTTAGGTATTGCAATGGGCAATGCAGACGACAATGTAAAATGTAATGCTGATTATGTGACAGATTCGGTTGATGAAAATGGGATCCTAAATGCTCTGAAATATTTCAAATATTTGTAGTATCAGCGTTCTGCTTCTATTGTATATGTAAAACTATCGGCTCTATAGTAACCAATGTTATATTCGACAGGTTTGTTATTTACATCATATACAAATCTTTTTCGAATAAGAATTGGGTCGTTGGGCTTGATATCTAATTTTTCGGCGATAAAATCACCGGCAAGTGAAGCTGAAATTTCTTCTTTTGATGTTTTTACTATTATATTGTAATCTTTTTCTAATAATTCATACAAAGGTTTAACAAAATTTGTTTCGCTATCAAGATTTATTGAAGGGCTAAAGTATGATATGAAATATACAAAAGGATATTCTTGTCTGCCTCTTACTCGCTCAAGAACCAGACATCGTGTAGAAGGTTCAATATCGAAAAAATTTAGAATCTCGTCATTGCCTTTCTTATAGCTTAGGTGTAATTCAAAATTTCGTACTTCAATACCCAACATTTTCATTTCTTGCGAAAAGCTTAGCCAGTTCTTTACGCCACCAACAACACCTTTCTTTTGCACTTTTGTTCCTACTCCTTTTTTTCGGACTAATGCTCCTTCAAAAACCAGCTTATTAATAGCTTGCCTCAAGGTATTCCTAGAGATTCCTAGTTGTTTCGATAATTCGACTTCATTAGGCAATAGTTTCCCATTCTTGAATTCTTCCTTTTCTATCATTTTACGAATGAGGTACTCAGCTTGTTGATGCAAGGGAATAGAACTTTTGTGATTAATCTCTAGTTTCATATAAGTATCATATAAATATGGGCATAAAGATAAACATATTTATCATACTATTTAAACATACTAGGAAACATCTGTTACAGATGTTTCCTAGTATACTTTTGTTGGGTAAAATATTATGATCTAGGATTATCAGATTTTAGATTAAACTCTTTCTTTTTTGTAATTATATAGATTTATGAATTTCATCAATCATAATATTTAAAGAAGTAATTCCACCCCCTCCCGACAGATACCAAGCTTCGGAATTTAAATAAATTATTTTATTGTTTTTAAAAGCGTTGGTTTTTTGTACAAGCTTATTTTCTATCTGTTTCTTGTCTAAGGCTTCATTATTGACTACCGCACTACGATCGACAATAAAAAGGATATCAGGATTAACCTGTTGGATAAATTCACTTGACACTGGATTTCCATGAGGATGTATATCTAGTCCCGATTTAGCTTCTTTTATTCCAAAAATATCGTGGATAATACCGAAACGGGAACCACTACCATAAGCGCTGAATTTACCCTTATTGTGTATTAATACAAGAGCTTTACTGTCTGATAATGAGGTTTTAGATTTTACAACCTCTATTCTATTTTTTAAGCTAACCAATGCTTCATTCAGCTTATCGGCTGTATCAAATATTTTAGATAAGTCGGTTATATTCTTCTCAAAGCTCTCTAGAAAATCTTTATAATCTGTTGATAGGCAGATAGTAGGTGCAATTTGTGAGATTTGCTGATACGAACTCGCTAAGCGCCCTCCTATAATAATCAAATCCGGTTTTGCTTCATTTATTCGCTCCAGATTTACTTCGACCAGATTGCCTACATCTACGATCGAAGGATCTGATTTATATTGGCTCAAGTATTGAGGTAGTCCCGTTTTAGGGATGGCAACAGGCTTAATATTCAATGCAGTCAGATTTTCCAACGCACCAAAATCTAAGACAACGATTCTTTTAGGATTTTTCGGAACTTCTGTTGTTCCAAATTGATGTATTATAGATACTTTATCATTTTCAGAACCTTCAGTTTCCGATTGTGATTTGCGTTGCCCGCTATTACAACTAAAAAGACCAGTAAGAGCACATACAGCCAAAATATAGAATGTCGTTTTCATACTTTTATAATTTAAATACAGTTAATTAAAATAGTTACATATTTTTTTACCATTGTGTTCAGTCACACTGAACTTAATATCAAAAATGTCTTCCAGTATATCTTCGTTGATAATATTTTCAGTTTTATCGGAATATTTTACTTTTCCCTCTTTCAAAGCAATAATTGAATCGGAATAATGTGATGCAAAATTTATATCATGCAGAACTATAATTATTGTTTTATTAAGTTCTTTGGCCAATCTTCTCAATGTTTTCATTATTTGAACCGAATGTTTCATATCCAGATTATTCAAAGGTTCGTCCAACAATATGTACTCGGTATCTTGTGCAACAACCATCGCCAAGTAGGCACGTTGTTTTTGTCCTCCACTCAATTCGTCTATAGGAGAACCTGCTATATCTTCGAGATCAAGAAACCGGATTGCATCTTCTATCTTCTCAAGATCAACAGGTGTTAACTTATCTTGAGAGTAGGGGAAACGTCCAAAAGAAACCAATTCTCTTACAGTCAACTTAAGACCTATATTATTAAACTGTTTTAAAATTGATAGCCGTTGAGCTAATATCTTATTTTTATATTCGGTTATATTTTTTTCATCAATCAAGATGATTCCTTCGTCATGAAGTAACAAGCGACTGATTATAGAAAGCAATGTACTTTTCCCCGCACCATTACTACCTATTAATGAAGTAATTTTTCCTTTAGTAAATTCGACGCTTACTCCATCAAGAACAATTTTGCGTCCAAATTTCTTGATTATATCTGTTACTCTAATCATAGTCTTTTTGCTCTCAATAATAAATACAAAAAATAAATACCTCCTCCAAAGTTGACAACTGTACTTATAGGAATAAGTAAATTAAAAAAACGCTCCATCACAAATTGTCCGCCTATGAGGGTGACAGCAGAAATCAAACTACAGGCAATGATGACGACTCTATGTTTATGCGTCCTGAATGTTTCATAAGTCAAATTACTTACCAGTAATCCCAAGAATGTTATAGGGCCTACCAAAGCTGTTGATATGGCTGAAAGGATGGCAATAATTATAAGAAATAATTGTACCATGCGGTTATAATTCAATCCCAGATTGATTGATTGATCTCTTCCAAGAGCTAATACATCCAGATATTTAGTCAATTTGAAACCTATCAGTAAAACGAGGAACATCATTACCGAAGCATAACCTAATAACTCCTGATTAATTTTATTGAAAGAAGCGAACATCTTTCCCTGAACAATGAAAAAATCGTTAGGATCAATCAGCAATTGCATGAATCCACTCAAGTTATTGAACAGAATACCCAGTACCAATCCGATAAGTAATAGTAAATAGAGATTATCTTTCCCTCTTTTATATATGAGAACATAGAGTAACATTGCAAAAGCAATCATCCCAAAAATAGAAAGGATAAAATTATCAACATGATTGAGGACACTATAAGTCATATCTCCGTAAATGAATACTAGTACTGTCTGAAATAAGAGATAAACAGATTCGAAGCCCATAATGGAAGGGGTAAGAATACGATTGTTTGTCAATGTTTGGAAGGAGACCGTAGAATAGGCGATACAGCATGATACAATCAGCATAGCGACAATTTTAACCGAACGTAAACGGAGTGTAAACATCCAGCTACTTCCCAATTCATAGAAGAGAAATAGTAAAATAGATACAACGAGTGCGAATAACAGTATAAGGATCTGCCGTTTATCTTTTGTCATCTTTTCCATAATAATATCATTAGAAATATACCGGCTCCTATTACACTGACCATAATGCCAATCGGGACCTCGTATGGGAAAATTACCAAACGACCTATTATATCACATATGACAAGAAATATAGCTCCCGTCAAGGCGACTAGAGGTAAAGTTTTACGAATATTATCTCCATAAATCATACTGACAATGTTTGGAACAATCAGCCCCAAAAAGGGTATTACTCCGGCAGTGATAACCACAGTGCTGACTGTTAGAGATACGCAAAAAAGGCCTATATTCATTACCATACTATAATTGAGCCCCAGGCTTTTGGAAAAATCTTTCCCCAATCCTATTACCGTAAATCGACTTGCATATAGATAGGTTATCAAAATGGACGGGAGACTCAAGTATATCAACTCGTATCTTCCTTGTAAAACCCCGGAAAAATCCCCTATTAACCAAGAGTTAGCATCTTGAAGCATATTTCTTTTAATGGCCAAGAAGGTAGATATAGAATTTATTATTCCTCCAAAAATTAAACCGATCAGAGGGACTAGTACTAAGTTTCTAAAACGAATCTTTCGAATTATATTTAAAAACAATAAACTGGATAAGAATGTAAATAAGAATGCAACCATCATCTTGACAGCCTCACTTGCTGTAGGAATTAGAAGTAATCCGCTCAACAAACCTAATTTAGCAGACTCCAATGTTCCGGCTGTTGTTGGAGAAACAAATTTATTCTGTGTCAGCTGCTGCATGATAAGTCCGGAAATACTCATCCCGATTCCGGCCAATATAAGTGCTATTGTTCGTGGAATCCTACTAATACCGATAAGGAATATTCCTTCATCTTGTCCTTTGATAATATCAGCTATAGAAATATCTGCTACTCCTACAAACAAAGAAATAATTGATGCTATGAGCAACATCAAAGAAAATATAAATGTCTTCAATCTTATTCTATAAATTTAATGCTATATAAAGCTTTTGGAGCTTTATTATATGTCTTTGACTTGAATTATTATAGAAGTCTTACACTAAAAGATATAATATTTATCTATAATTATTCTACAAAAATAAATGTTATCTTAAGAGATTGCAATACTCTGTTATAGGGAAAAAAGACTATATAGATACCTATATCTAGTGATTCACGATGTGAAAATCAAAGATATAAGTTCAATTAATGATTAAAAGAATCTATTCTTATACGTGAAATCGCCTCGTTTATAGATAGGTTTTAAAGTATTAGAGATGTACAAAACTTTTCGGATGTAGGTTCAAATAAGTTTGATAATAGCAATAGCACAGGTTAATTTTTTTTACACCTTACAGAGAAGAAAACATTTTTACTACCAGCAGATCGTGAAATTGTTGGATAATTATATGATAGATTCCTTTGCATAGATGTTTCTGCGCTACGGGCACTGCTAGTCCAGAAGAATCCAGATTTTCCATAGCCCAGAGCTGTAGTGGACGAAATACTGCCAAGAAGTATAGCATCGAAACCACCTTTAGTATTTAAATGGCTTTTACCTCCGGTAGAAGCTGTTTCATCGGCGGGCGGACATATGCTCTTCATTACAGCACCATGTCCTGTATTGTTTGCACTTGAAGGTCGTCTCCCCGAGGCAGTTTCCCATCCGTCTTGCCAGCTATTGGGGATAAATGTACCTATCTCATCGGTTGTGTAACTACTGTATTTTTCGGGATTATTATATAATTCTTTTTCCAGAGCATTCCATTCTCTGTCACTAGGTATATGCCAGCCATTTGGACAGATACCTTGGATCTTACCATTTTTTGCTCCTTCTGAATTTTCTTGTAATGTTTCTACTTCATTTGCTCCGGGAATTGAACCTGCTATTTGCGACTGATCAATGTCTCCCGGATTATAATTGTTTGTGGCAGCTGTCCAGTTGTAGAGTAAACCCTGACGGCGTGTCCATATTTCAGGTTGGCTATTCCATCCTGTAGTGGTTCTACTGGGATAAGCATACATCGGCTTTGGGGGCGGATTAATCGCGTTTCCGTTAAATATATCGATAGTTGTATTATCTGAATAATGTTTTACCGCAAGATTATCCACCATCCATGTTCCGGCATCACCGAAAGTACGTGCCTTAAAAGTGTTTCCACCCTGGTCTTTGAATAGTTGAACACCATTAGATGAGGTTCCGTTTTTTAATAATTTCCATTCCGATCCTTGCCATACATAAAGCCCTTCAAGGATATCCGTTCCCGGGCAGATTTCTTGAATGATATTGTATACTATAAGACCAATATGCATTTGTTCGTCTATCCCGCTGGGAGTATTTTCTATGTCCGCATAAGAATACATTGGCTTTAGTTCCGTAAGACTGAGAAGAGTGACACGTGGCATGAGTAGGCCACGATTAGCAGTAGTTTGATCAGGATCTCCTGCAGTTGGTTGTCGCTCCTTGATATCCAGAATACTACCTTTGTTAGGTTTAATATTTGAACCTATAGTTACTTGAGCCAGAATATGTGGTGTAGTAAACAATGACAGCATAAGGAAGATTATAGAACGAAGGTGTAGCATTGAAGTCAATATTTTTATTTATTATAAGCTGATTATATATACTTAAGAAAAACTAGATTTTGAATTTGCAAATCTAATACTTTTTTCAACAAAAGTAGCATGTATACTAGTAAAGAAGCATTCCATCAGCTTTTTTAATTGATTATAATGGATCTATAATTGCGAAAGATATTAGGCTCTGTGAGTTGTTAAAAAACTCACAGGATTAATGATAAAATGGTATTCTAATTTGTTTATAATTAAATTCTAACAATTATCAGAATCCGGTCTGTTTATTCTTTCTTTTATTCTAAAGAAAGTGTCTATAAAACATAAAGTTTGTAATGTGTAAATCTGATTATCAGATGTGTATAGTCTTTTTGTCATCTTGTAAATATACCTCCATCAAAACTACCTATGTCTATAAAATCTATTGCATTCAGATAGAGGTCATCAGGTGTAACGAAAAAGTTCCTGTCATCAGGTATCATGTCAATCGCTTTTGAAACCCCGTAATGGCTACTGATTGCTTTAAGTTCGTATAAAATGGTCAGCAGTTTTATCCCAGTTCTTGCTATATCTTCGTCACTGACAGTGTCCTCTGGCAACAAGCCTGCATCATAACGATCCAGCAAATCATTTAACTTAACAGCAATTCGGTTGTTCCAATCTTCACTATCGACCTCTTCATATTCAGAGATATTCAGTTCTTCAATCTTCAATAATCTGGTCATACTCTTTTGCTGCATAATTTCCCATAATGAAGTCGTATCGCCGACTCCTTTACGGATTTCCGTGTCAACTATAAGCTTCTCAAACTGAATAATGTACTCTTTATTCGTGTAACACTGCGCTACAAACTGTGAGCAAGTCATCGGATGTTTGTCTTTGTGGAGTAGCTTACTTAAATCTTTCATCAGGCTCAAAGCCAAGTTTTCAAGGATATCGAAATAAGTTTCATTTTTGATGATTTTAGCAGACAATTTACTAAATATACCAAGCAGGGAAAGAATAGTCAAATTTGCAAACGAATATGGATTTCCTTCCTTAATATACATGTCGGCAGATTCCATTGTGGGTTGAACCGTTTGTAGATTCGGGTTTCGCCTCACATAACAAAATGATTCATCATAAAAGGTAAACAACTCTTCGAGTGTATTATAGATAATCCCATATTTATGAGCATGTGCGATTGTAGGTTTACCATTCACTATTCCGGAATAGATCGCAGAATGGCTTACAACACCTCCACTTAGCCTCACAATTAATTTGCCGATAAGGTCATTGGGTGGACATAAAATAAAATCTCCTTCTTTTAAATCTTCAATTTTCAGATTCTTGATCTCAATTGTTTTATTTTTCATGTTATTGTTGTTTTAAGTTGAATTCTTCTTCACGGCTTTTTACTCGCTGGTAGCCTCTCCAGTCGCTGAAACCAGCTTTTGCCACAAGTTCCAACTCGGAAAGGGAGGTGTTATTGGGATGAGATTTTAACCTATCTAACTCATCCAATCGGTAACGATTTACAAAACGGCAAAAATTCATACCATAGGTACCATTTATCAGTGCCGATAGCGAACTACGATTGGTATTCAAAGCTTGTGCTATTTCTGTTATTTTCAATTTGGGATTCAGATACGGTCTGTTATTACTCATGTATATTTCCAATCGATGTACATCTTCACGATTTATTTGTTCAGGCAACTCACGGTCTGTCGGAGGTGTCTGTATTTCCTTTTCCGACGTGTCAGAGGAAATAACCACAAAATTGTCAAGCAATATATTATGGACAAGCATTACATCTTTAAACATGAATACCAGAGCAAGAAAAATATTAATCGGAAACGATGTTAGTTGCTGCTTAGTTAACAGCATAAAGCCCAATGCAGCCGGTAATGAGCCAAGCATAACAAAAAGAATCTGATAAAGCCATCTGAGTGAGGTTCGCTCTTCATCTGCTGAATAGTTTACTACAACCCGACGGAAACGAATTACCCTAAGTAGACAAAAAACTGTATATACGACATGGAACAGAACGAAAAGTAATGGTTTGGAGGTGAACAACGCCGAATAGTAAGGATAATCCCGTGACGGTTCGCCTCGTGATTCGACAAGCTGTAATTGCACATCGAAGGGTATAAAGAATGACCAGACAAACAACACCAATGCAATAAGGGTCGGTATAGCAAAGTGTAAGATTGAAAACTTTTCACTTTCATGTGTTTTCGTTAAATCAAAGACAAACCGATAATACAGGATATTATACCCCATAAATATCCACATAACAGGTGCATTGAAAACAACAAACAATTGAGGTATCACAATATAGAATACTATCGATAACCAAGCGAATATTGCCGAGATATATGCCCATATCGCCATTTGGATAGATCGTTTTTCAAGCTGAGATTCTCCTTTGTTACAAAGCCTTTGCAACAACAAACCACTAATTAATGCCGTATATAACGGAAATATGAAAGGTAATATATTTAGAACCTCCTGCTCAGTCATCTGTTACATCTGTTTGAGAATTTAACACCGTAGAGAATTGCTTTTTTACATACAGGTAGTTGCGGTACTTGCCAAATCCGGCTTTTAGGCATAATTCAGCCTCACTCTTGCCTTTATTTGATGGTAATGCCTGCAACCGTCTCATTTCGTGCAAACGACATAAATTCATATAACTGCTGAAACTCATGCCATAAACCTGATTGACAAACTTCGATATGTATGTGCGGTTACTTTCTAGTGGTTCCACAAGATCAACGATGGTCAATTGCGGATTTAAAAATGGCTTATGCTTGCGGAAATAGCTGTCAAACACTTTTTTGTCCAACTCGATAAGTTGCCCATCCTTGATTTGTTTGCTTGAATATTTTCGGTACACACGCTTTGAAACTGTAGTTTCTGCTTCGTCTTGTTCGTGCTCTTGCTCTTGCATTACAGGCATTCGTTCTATCATTGTAGGTTGGGGTGCCGGTAACATGGAAGCTTCGAATAACGAAATATTGCTAAAAGAAGAACCTACATAGTGACGCATCAGTGCATAAGTGAGTGGGATATTCATTGCCAAAGCAAGTAGACAGGACAACATCAGTAAAATCGATACATATATGCTTGGTTCGGATCCTCCTACAAGTGGTAGTAATATAGAGGCGACAGGATATAACAAGATTTCGCATACGAAAGGAATACCTTTGCTATTGTCTATGGCAGCAGAAGTACCTAATTGTACAGCAAGTGCGAGTTGGAACTTATACATTTCATATAGTGGCAACGCAGTGTAGATTATTCCGAATACCAATGCAGCACCAAGTGAAATGTCATTGCCGTAATTAATCCAATCTTCAGGAGAGATAATTCTGAAAATCAACAACCCGATACCGACTAAAAGGGGAGGGAGATAATGTAAAAAGTTAAAATCTTTTTTCAGTTTAGCAGCATGGTATAGGAAATGATAGAATGTAATCATTGTATATGCTGCTAAAATACAATACAAGATATTAAGCTGAAAAAATGTATCAGAAAGAAAATAAAACATAATCAGCATTAATCCGGTGATACCTGCAAATAAGCAGTAAAGCGACATCAGTTTTCTAAAAGTGTCTTCTGTATTCTTCACCTTTAAGCTGAGAATGATTGCCCAGAAAATTCCATAGGTAGCAAACATCCCCGCAGGAATAGCAATAAAAAGAAGCCTTATAATATCAAATTCTTTCATACGATTTTGCATAAAAATACAAATTTATTTTAACAATTAAGTCAAAAACGTACATAATTTAAGTTCTCAATGAATCAATAAGATACACGTATCTTATTTTACGATTTTACTCATTTTTTAAGATTATATATGCAAAATCATACGATTGATGTTTTTGTAGGTGTAAATATGGACTTTTTGGCTAGTTTCTTCAGGATTTTGATTATAGTTTTACTGAAAATTGTACCCAATTACATTGATAATCAAAAGTAAATATTGTCACTATTGGTTCTCTTCAATGTCAATTTATAGAGGTGTATAATATGTAATCTAAAGACTATCATTATAACAAAATGAGTTAAAAAAACTATAATCAACTATGACAAATCTAATGAAAATGAATAAAACGGTTTTACTCTGTATACTGTTTTTCATGAGTATTGCTGTTTATGCACAACAGCCCGAACGATCCTCGCAAACCTATTTCGAAAAAGGTAGTTTAAGCCTACGCTCCAATGCCGTTCCTTGGTTAATGCTGATGCCTAATGCCGGATTTGAATACAAGCCATCGGACAATATTGGTCTGATTGTAGATGGTGCTTTTGCTCACTGGAGTTTAAATACGACCAATAAATATTGGCATCTCTGGAATGTAGCTCCGCAAGTACGATATTATATCGGTGAGCTTAAAGACAACTATTTGGGATTACAGTATATGATGGGGAGTTATAACCTGACTGGAAAACAAGGCAGCTATATGGGTGGCGGATTAACACTTGGACACCAATTTGATTGCGGACAGAACCTACTGGTCGATGTAGGCATCTCTCTGGGATATCTTTATTTGTACGACACAGAAGAATATACCCGGAAAAACAACGTAAATGTCCGTACCAAAGATAAATATTCGCATGGATATTGGGGACCGACAAGCGCAAGTATCACTTTTGTTTGGAAAATAAACTGATTAACCTGAAAACTTTAATGAAATGAAAAAGTATAAATTCAATTACACATCGTTTACGGCAATCATTGTTTTATTTTCCGTAATCCTTCCGTCCTGTACCAAAGAAGAATTGGTTAATCCACCTAAGGTTACTCTAACGACCGACTGGACAAACCGTAACGAGGGTGTTGCAATCCCATCTCCTTATACAGTTGTATTAAACAATAAAAACCTGACATTTCATTCTGCAACCAACACCTTACCCGAGCTGGAAGCAGGTACCTATCCCATCACTATTTATAACCCGGCTGATAAAATAACAATAAATGGCTCTACGGCTACAGTTGCCACTTCAGGCAGCATTGTCGATGCACAACCGGGATGGTTCTTTTCTTCATCATTAGATGCTGTCTTTGAAAACGATAAAGAAGAAAGTTTAACAGCCGTTATGCAACAACAAGTGCGCCTGCTGAATATAGAATTAACTATTACTGATGGAGATATTGCTAACATAGAATCCGTAACTGCTTCATTGAGCGGTGTAGCAAATATATTGGAGATGAAGACCGGAGTATGTTCAGGCGCAGGACTGAAAGTAAAACCTGTATTTGCACAGAATGGAAACAAGCTATCAGCCTCGCTGCGTTTGATAGGGTTAACTGCCGAAAAACAGGAACTGATATTGGACATAACCTATAAAAGCAAAGTTGATCAGCAGATAATATCGGATGTAAGTTCTCTACTCACGGGTTTCAATAATAACGACAAATACAAGCCTCTAAAATTGACCGGCGATATGGAAATCTTTACAGCCATAGGAATCGAATCGACGATAAAAGGCTGGGCATTACAGGATGAGATAATATCTGAAATAGAACCTTAAAATAGAAATGAAAATGAGAAAAATATTACCTATAGTTTTTATAACCGTGCTTGCTTTGACCGCCTGTTCGAACGACGAGGAAGTTGATAACTCGCGCAAAGAAGTGAAAATTGTAGCCACCATTGGTGCTACCGACGGTAAGACAAAAGCTGTTTTCGAAAACGATGGCAGCGGAGTATTTGAAACCGGAGACAGATATACACTAATTTATAAGCATCCGACGGAAGGTAACGAAAGTAAACAACCATACGAGATCGGTATTACTAATCTTTATTGGGAAGATTTAACCCAGTATTGTGACAATTCGACTGTCTTTTTTGCTTGGTATCCCCATTTTTTTTATGACGGTATAGCTGTACCATACAAGGTAGCCGGCGCGGAAACCGAAGTAGCCAAAGACCTGTTGATGGCACCGCCGGTTACTGTAGCCAAGGGTGATCCGGTGAACCTGCAATTTAAGCATGTGATGCATAAATTGGTGATAGTGTTGAGTTCGAGCCTCTATTCTGCTGCTGAACTGGATAATGCCGTTATCACGCTGAAGAACTTAAAATCGGATGCGATAGTCAATTTTTTAGATTGTACCGTAGATGAAACCGCCGCAGAGGGAACAGACAGCTACACTCCTAAAACAGGAGCTTCCGTATCTTTCATTGTGGCACCCCAAGTTCTCCCTGCCGCAGGCACGGGTATTATTGAGATTGAAATTGCCGGGAAGAGCAGCACATATAAAGTTTCGTCGGGCTTGACCCGCCTCGAAAGAGGAAAAGCTTTGACCTTGAATCTGACCCTCAAAGAAGGCGGTTATGTGAGCGGATACGTGGAAGAGGACTTTACACCCGACGGAGGTTGGGACGAATGGAACTAATAACTATAAAAGAAAACAATATGAAAAAATACATATCATTTTTATTTGTCGGTATTTCCATATTGCTTGGAGCATGCAGCAATGATGAGACCGTAACAGAGCAACCCGAAAGAGAAAAAACAGCACCGCAACTGATAGCATCTGTCGATCAGGGCGATAAAATCGTAACAAAGGCAGGTGTGATAGAAGATAACGATTATACAGTCGGTGAAAAAATCTATTGGAGCAACGGAGATGCCACAACAGTCTTTTTTACGAATCCAAGTACGACGCACCCACTCCAATACAAAAGAGTGGATTATGCTGCAAGCGTAGTAGCGGGAGAGCAAAGCAACAGTTGTACATTTGTTGCTCAGAGTGGAAGTGTAGATGATGGAGCATACACTGCATATGGACTTTATCCGTCTTCGGCTTGGGAACTTAGAACTGATTACGGATCTTTCCTTCGAGCAAACGTACCTGCTTATCAAACACAAGACCAAGCTAATTCCACACATACGGGAGCCTATATGCTGATGAAAGCTCAAAGCGATGTAGTTGTGAATGGTAGTAGCCCTATTAATCTTACTTACAAGCATCTTGCTTCGATGCTTCGTTTTGCCGTATGGAATAACTCGGACAACAATAGTCTGAAGTTGGAAAATATCAATGTGGGGCTGAGTTCCGGCAAATCGGTGTTTGCCGCTATAGCTAATTTGAATAATATTGACGACGGTTCACTCTCGGTTGGGAACTCATCAAAATTTCCTAATTTAACTTTAGAATTAACCGGCAACGCCCGGAATTTCTCTGTCAAAGACGGAAAAAACCAGTGCGAAGGTTATATGGCCGTGTTGCCCACAGCTACAGATGCGTTTGAAAGTTCAGATGACTTAATTATCGAACTATCCTTTACAGACGGAACTAATAACTATCTGGTTACTAAAACGTATAATATCGGAACCGATCTCGATTTCCTTTCCGGTGGCATAGAGCAGGGCAATAGCTATTATTTCCGGTTGAAGGTAGATACCGGCGATCTTAACGCAATGACAGGTACATCCTATGCCGTTGGCGACTACTGGCCCGACAATACTTACCCCGATGGCATTGTATTCTGGGTGAAGCCGGGCAGTTTTGGAACCAAAGGCAAGGTTGTGGCATTCAAAGAGGCCTATGTCTCGAAATGGGGACCGGATAATGATGAAGACGCCGCCGGAGTGGCAGGTATCCGCAGCCTGACAGACGGAGCAACAGCCACAAGAAGCCTGATTGCCAAATATAAGGGTTCGATCGTTGCCTTTTCCATGGATTATCCTGCTTTCTTTCATATTTATAATATGAACAACGGTAACGAGAACGGAGCCTGGTATCTGCCTGCCCGTGATGAGTTGAAAATGCTTTATGCAGGATATAGCGGCAAAGTTTATGAGAGCATTGTGGGTTGGATAGCGAGCAATAATATGCCGGGTTATGATTCGCCCGAATGTAAAGAAGCTCGTACACAGTTCAATGCAAAACTTACGGCAAAAGATGGTGGTATAGCTATAGGTTGCAGCGGTAATAGTGTGGCTAAAAGGTATTTATCTTCATCCGAAGATTGGGCTAACGGAAGCTTTATCTTTAACGTTGAATCTGCTCAATACGGTTATTTTTTAAAGAGCGATGATGGTAATGTCCGTTGGATAAGGGAGTATTAAGAAAATATTTTTACTATTTAATATTATATATTTATGAAAACAACAAAATTATTTACAGCTACATTGATTCTAGCACTAGCTTTTACAGCATGTTCTAACAACGACGAGGAAGTAGACAACTCTCGCAAAGAAGTAAAAATCGTAGCCACCATTGACGCATCGACCGGTGGAAAGACAAAGGCTGCTTTCGATTATGATGGCAGTGGAGAATTTGAAGAAGGAGACATATTAACCCTGTGTTACGAAAATCCGACGACACAGTTCGGAGGCGGGGTCGAGTACAAGATCGGTAGTAGCAATCTTTATTGGGATGTATTAACTTCGCATTATGGCGATCCGCTTGTTTTTTCTGCTTGGTATCCGAGTTATTCAGGTAGCGGAGTTGTGCGATACAAGGTAGCCGGCGCGGCAACCGAAGCAGCCAAAGACCTGTTGATGGCACCGAAGGTTACTGTAGCTAAAGGTAATCCTGTGAACCTGCAGTTTAAACATCTAATGCATAAACTGACGATATATTTGGGTACGAACTATTATTCTATTGATGTTCTGCAAAACGCTGTAATCACACTGAAAAACTTAAAATCGGATGCGAAGGTCAATTTTTCAGATTGTACCGTAGATGAAACCGCCGCAGAGGGAACAGATCCTTACCCTTCGGTAACAGGTTCCAATGCCATGTTCATTGTAGCTCCTCAAACATTGACCACAGGAGATGAAATGATAGAAATACAGATTGACGGAGAAACATTTACCTACAAGGTTCCTGCTACATTGACTGCCTTAGAAAGTGGCAAACATCTTGAAATAACGTTAATGCTGACCCGCTATGGAATTGAATTCCAAACAGGTACTATCAGTGCATGGGGTGATCAGGGTACTATTACAGAAGTGATCAGAATTAATTAAGATAAAGCAAATGTTACTGAGGATTAAATTATCCCTCTTTTTTGAAAACAAATAAGTTACGATAAATTATTAACTTAAAGTGTTACAGTAATGCGGGGTTCGAAAGAACACCCGCATTGTTGTAATATGATAAACCGCAGCATGATGAGTGACCATATTACAAATATTGTGGAAAGTATTATCATTTGCATAATCAATAGTAAAACCAATTCCCCCAAAATAATTCACCTGCAAGCAAATGAAAGCGAGTTTCTTGATCAAATCCATAAATCGAACTACCCATACAGTGTGTTGGAAAATCCCGGAACTTCATCTGATTCAGATATATTAATAACCAACCACTTATTTGTCAGGGTATCAGACGGATTTAAAAGAATTGCCATCAGTAGTATAACACATCTGCAGGCATCACGGAGCTATTGTGAAATTCATCTATCGGATGCCGAAACAATGCTTGTATCCATTTCTATGTCTGAAACATATAATTATATTGTCAGTAAAGATTTTATTCGTATTCACCGAGGTTATATAATCAATCTTCATTATGTGGAATCTATCATGGGAAATACCGTGAAAATGGTTAGCGGCGAGAGATTGCCTATCGGAAGAGAATTTCAAAAAACTGTAAACAAGTCATTCTCATTCGTTGGTACAAGAAGCCGGAAATACGAATAAATATTGCTGTTCGGAGAACAGAATTGTCGTTAGAAAAACAAATTTTGCCAAGGATGTTACGACGCTTAGATTTGTATCTGAAGCTTCAAGTTAATTTATTAATTTTTAAAATTACAACATTATGGCAATTGATTCAGCTCCATCGCAAATCGCAACTAGTGCGTTACAAGCGATTCCATTTGGTTCAATTATCGGTGGCCCACTCAAAGCATGTATCGAAGCACAAGCTATGGCTGCCCAAACAACATGGAATTTCATTCAACAAGTCGGTCTTAATACCGATTCTCAAACAGGTGAAAAGAAAGCAATAAACGTATCGTTTCAATTTATGCAAAACGGACGTATGGCACAACTTAACGTGCCTCTTCTTACAATCGTTCCGATACCTTACATTGCAATTCACACGATCGACCTAAACTTCAAAGCCAATATTTCTGCTTCGGCATCTACGTTCTCTGAAAACTCCGAACACACAGAAGCTGGGGGTAGTGTGGGAGCAGATGTAAGTGTTGGTTGGGGGCCTTTTAAGGCTTCAGCAAAAATGAATGCCAATTATTCAAGTAAAAAAGATTCAAAAGCTACGCAAGATTCGAAATACAGCGTTGAGTATACGATGGACGTAGCGGTAAAAGCCGGACAGGAAAGTATGCCTGCTGGTCTGGCAAAAGTGCTTGAACTATTAGGCAGTTCGCTTGATGTGTCTGACCCTAAAGGAACTTTGGAAGTTAGCGAAACCTTGATAATGCTAAATGACGGAAAGCCGGTACAACTGATTGCAACTTACAAAAACAGCGAGGGTTTATTCGACACAAAACCAATTACATTGATGTTAGGTAATACTAAAATTGATGGAGAAGTTAGCGGCGACAGCGTAATTTTTATGCTTAAAGATGCAGGTAAGTATATTGTACAAGCTGGAGAAGGCAATACTGTGGCTGTAACGGTTGAGGGCAATAAGACTGAAAAGAAAGAGTCGAAGAAAGTCGATGAACCTAAAACAGCATAATCACAATTAACATTTGAATCTTATGGCTCAATTAAGCAAAATAGTAGGATCGATCCTTCGTGATATGATCGTTGCTCAACACGAGGCAAATATGTATGCAGCAGAGTTGAGCGAAGCATACCGTAAAGACGGGCGTATGGAAAAGTTTCAGTTGCCTACCGTTAGTTTCGGTGATGTAGAGCTGGATTTGAAATACGGAATAAAGAAGGCAGACAACATGCCGGAGCAATATGAGGCTGATTACGAGTATTACAAACATCGATGTGAAGATGTTTCGTCGCAGTTGGCAAAGGTAATAATCAGTGCAACAGCTTCTGTAAAAGCCCAGCAAAATGAGAATAAAGAGGTGAATGTATTGTTGGAGAAGCTATCCGGACAGTCTCAACTGAATGATAAGTTTCATGCTTTTTTGAGCCGTAAGATTCTAAACGCGTGCTATTCTAATTTTTCGATATTGGTAAAGGAAGATGGCAGCTTCTATAATGATGTACTATTCAAAGTTTCATTGGATGTTGTTTCTGCGGAATTACTGGATAATAAAGATTTCAGTGATATGGTTGTCTCGAAGAAAGATAATCTCAAGAGCATTCTCAGTATTAGTATAGAAAAAGCACTTAGTGCTTTTATCCCTATGCTGACAAAGAATATTAATTTCAATCGGAAGCGAAAGCTGCCTTCTATGGAAATTGAGGTGTCAAACGCTGAACTATCCAAGTATTCGACTGAAAGTATTCACTCTCTTCAGCTTAGAATACATCCCAACTACCTTCCGATAAGTGTAATTGATGATGAAAATTTATTACCAACCGAAAAAGAATAATAATTATGGCTAATGATGATATTAAAAAGGTAAGTAGCCAGGTAATGGAACTAAAGGATTTGATCTCCGCACCACTTGTAGCTACTATTGATGCAGACTCCATTTCTTCAAGCCGGTATCTTGATTATTTATTGGAATTGGCTTTTGAATCGTATAACAAAGAAACCAAAGAACTTGGAAAGCTGAGAATGTTAACGTTCTCCTATGCTTCTTTTGACGTTGGAGGAAAACATATACAGCGCATCAGTGTTCCATTACTTACCCTTGTTCCACTTCCCCTATTGCAGGTTAAAGAAGCCTATTTTGAATTTGACATACAAATTATAGACGCAGTATCGGAAAGTTATGACAAACAGTTTTCATTTAAAGACGAGCAAATTCAAGAGGGTGTGAAAATCCAGAATCAAGGAGTAAAATTACGTGCAGCACTTGCTCCTGATGTAGGACAACAGTCGGCAAAAGGTGAGCTACGACAAGGATTGACAGCTAACATGAAGGTAAAGGTCAAAATGCAGCAAGCGGATGTGCCCGGAGGATTGGCTAATTTATTGCATTTAACAACCAACAACCTGCAAATAGAAGACGTTGAAAGTGACGATTCAGATAAAAGCAAAGTAAAACGTAAATAAAGCAGTATTAATTTATGAATCCAATTCAAGCGAATCCCGAAACAACAGGTGTGAAATGCCCGCGGTGCTCGGAGTTGATAAAAACAAGTATTCAGGAGTTGATAACATCTTCCAGTATACGGTGTCCAAAGTGTTCATTACAGTTGGTTATCGATAAGTTCAAATCGAAGGAGGCTCTATCTGCTCTGCATAAGGTGCAGGAGGTACAAAACCGTGTAAATTCAAAAAGTAAATTTTAAAAATTATAGTTATGGAAAAAAATATTTTGTTCATTTTATTTCTCAGCTTCTTTTCGTCTATGTTTTTTGTGGGATGTGATGAAAAGGATATGAAAGTAATTAATTATAAAAGTGAAATTACAAGTAGTCCAAATAGTGATAGTATTAAGAATGATATTATCAACAATATTAGGTCTGGAGTATCTAATTATCGTGTTACAGATATAGACATAGCAGATGCCAAAGATTTTGCTGAAAATATTCTTAATAATGATAATAACAAAGAGAATAAGAGAATTATATTAAGTGGAGAAACAGTTCAAAATAAGACGTACTTCGATGGTAGATTCGATTGGAATCCAAGTGAAAATCCTTATAAATTAATACTAAAGTCTAGTATCAGAGGTCGTAGTATAGTGATTTTCGAATATATCGAGTGATTTACATTATAGTATGATATTACAATTGGGAGAAATGAGAAAATCCCTAAGAGAGTAGCATCGGTAGTATTCCTCGCCAAAAAAGGAGGATATAATTTTAATACAATTAAATATTATGAGAAAATCTTGGAAATGTGGAGTTCAAATGACTGAAGAAGCAGATCAATGCTCTAGTTCTAGTCGCAGCGAAGAAACGAAGAAATGTATTGACTGTGGCACGACTATTCCTATTGATTCAAGGGTTTGTCCAAAATGCGGAGCTACACCTTGTTAATCGAGAGTATTTATTATTCCCCTGTCAGAGTAAAAACTCGGCAGGGTTTTTAATCCCCTCAAAATATGAAACTATATATCACTCTTATATTCATATCTATTAATGGCTTTAACCAATGTCATCGGGTGTTTAGAGAGGATATTTGACCATTTATTTGCGTTTCAATCTGTTATTTTTCTTGACTATGGGAGTTTCGATTTGCTTTTTTCCCTTTTTGGATTTTTGCCTTTCTCGGATCGCTCCACTATTCTTTGTACTCAGTATCTGATTTATTCTCTTTCCAGAGGAAAGAATAAGCGAAGTTACCGATACTATACCACTTAACTTTAGCATGGATAAGATAGCTTTTTTCCAATAATATTTTATCGCAGCCACGCATTTCATACTTGCCGTATTTGACAAAATCATCCGGGTTTTTATTACTAAATACAACTCTGTCTTTTCTATCACTCAGGAAACGACACACTATTATTAATTGTTTTAAGGAAATAAGAGAAGAACTAATGGACTCTATTGGCAAACACAGTAAATCTATAATTACAGCCAATATTGAAGTTTTTCTCAATCATTGTATGCGTTTCTATGACCGTCAGTTTATTACCCGTGAAAATGTAAATAAAGATGTATTTTAATTCATCCTCATTGTGTTTTCTGAATAGAGTTAGAAGTGTTTGAGGGAAGGTTTCTGTCTGTGTATACATTTTTCGTAATTTGTCTGCTGTGATTACTTCACACTTTTCACTCAGGTTCCGGTAATATGTATAAAGGATCATCTGGATTGAATTAAGGTCATTATTAAGAGATGAGGATTCATGGCTGCAACCCTTTGCTTCTCCCGTATTAACATCCCACATCAATGATTCAATACTCAACTTTTTTTACCATTCAATGTTATTCTTGCAATAATTGGAGATTTGCCATTTTCCGTACTACGTTTTTCTTCAAGAAAAATGAGATTCTAAATGTGTACTTCATTTGATTTTATTATTTTATAGGTAGACATAATATCTCTCTAAAAT
>NZ_JAEPKU010000031.1 GCF_016652235.1 Dysgonomonas sp. Marseille-P4677 | reverse complement strand
TCTTTGTACGTTATAGATAGAAGAGAGTTTTATCATATCAGAATACAATAGAATGTCAAAAATAAAGATCTTAATATATACCGGACTTTTATTACTATTTATTGTAATAATAACAGCATCCTGTGATAGAAACAGTAACACATATGAAGTGTCAGGACAATTAGAAAATGTCTCCGGTGATTACTTCTATATATCGCATGAATCAGGTGATTCAATTATAATCGACACAATTCGAATAAATCCCCAAGGTGAATTTTCATTTAAGGCAGAAATCGACACATTAACAGAGTTATCATTATACTTCAATCAAAATACAAAAAGTACATTTATCTTAGCAAATAAAGGCTGGAAGATAGAATTGAAAGGAGACGTCCTCTTTCCCGATCTTATAGAAGCCAAAGGAGGCGAAGTGAATGATGACTTGACCGAATTTAAGAATAAGAACAAGACCCTGCTTAAATCTCGCGCAGACATATTAAATCAAGCACAAAAAGGCATAACAAACAATGATAGTCTTGTTGTCAAAGATTACGTAGTAGAATTGAAAAATATCAACTTTGAACTATCAAATATCGCCGCCGCATACATAAAAGCAAATCCTGATAAAATAGCTAGTGTTATGCTCATGAACACCTTTTTTAAGGATGAAAGTTCTATTCCGCGACTTGATGAAAGCCTCTCTCTATTAAGGGGAAAAGCTGTAGACTTCTATTTAACGGCTGAACTCAAAAACTTTAGAGATAGAGTAAAAATGTCTGCTGTTAATTCTATAGCCCCGAGCTTTTCGCTAAAGGATGTGAAAGGGAAAAATATTCAGCTTGCTGACTATAGAGGTAAATATACTCTTCTGATGTTCATTGCTACTACTTGCGAAGCATGTCTTGATGAGAAAAAAGATGCAGTTGCAGTTTACGACAATTTAAAAAAACAGAAGAAAAATATTGAGTTTATTTCCATTGTAAAAGATATAGAAAAAGTCCCGCTTTCTAAGAATATTACAGACACGATTAAATGGCCTATTTTGCCTGTAATGGGTGGTTGGTCGGCAAAGCAATTCGACATTTACTACATCCGCGAAATACCATATAATATTTTAATCTCACCTACCGGACTTATCCTTGAAAGGGACTTACCGATTCAAGCTGTAGAGAAAAAGATTAACGAGCTAACCGAGACTAAGTAAAAATAAAAATTAGAACAGTCGTTATTCCTTTATTTTCCTTACATTTGTGGGATAATGTATTTAAAGATTGAATGTTAGTTAAGGTTTTTGGAGCAGCCGTACAGGGTATTGGAGCCAATTTGATTACAATTGAAGTAAATTGCTCAAAAGGCATTAAATTCATGTTGGTAGGTTTACCTGATACATCGGTAAAAGAAAGTCACGAACGCATTGTATCTGCATTACAAGTTAACGGTTATAAATTCCCCCGTCAACAAATAGTAATCAATATGTCACCTGCAGATATACGCAAGGAAGGTACAGCATATGATCTTCCTTTAGCCATTGGTATATTAGCAGCCTCAGACAGCCTAAAAAATGAAAAGCTCGAAGATTACGTTATAATGGGTGAATTATCACTTGATGGCAGTATATTACCCATAAAGGGAGTTTTACCTATTGCGGTGAAAGCCCGGGAACTTGGCTTTAAAGGGATAATATTACCTTCTAAAAATGCAAAAGAAGCTGCTGTTGTAAACAATTTGGATGTCTACGGAGTTGATAAAATAAACGATGTGGTCGATTTTTTCAACGATGACAGAACATTAGATAAAACTATTGTTGATACGAGACTTGAATTTAATAATGCACAACAGGTCTTCGATTTTGACTTCTCGGATGTAAAAGGGCAAGAAAATGTGAAACGTGCATTGGAAGTAGCTGCTTCTGGCGGACACAATTTAATAATGATAGGTCCTCCCGGTGCAGGAAAATCGATGATGGCTAAGCGTATGCCATCTATTCTACCTCCTTTTACTCTCCATGAGGCCTTAGAAACAACAAAGATTCATAGCGTAGCGGGGAAAATAGGAACTGAAACTTCGCTGATGGCAAAACGCCCATTTCGAAGCCCTCATCATACTATATCTGATGTAGCTTTAGTTGGAGGAGGAGCATTCCCTCAACCTGGTGAAATCAGTCTTGCCCATAATGGAGTTTTATTTCTGGATGAGCTACCTGAATTTAGCCGCAGTGTATTAGAAGTCATGCGCCAACCTTTGGAGGACAGGAAGATATCTATCTCCAGATCTAGATTCACCGTTGAGTATCCAGCCAGTTTTATGCTAGTATCCTCTATGAATCCATGCCCTTGCGGATATTACAATCATCCTGAAAAAGAATGCGTATGCCCGAATGGAGCTGTACAAAAATATTTAAATAAAATATCCGGTCCATTACTCGACCGGATTGATATACATATAGAAATAGTACCTGTGCCATTTGAGAAGATTTCAGACAAATCTCCTGCCGAACCTAGCAAATCAATCAGAAATAGAGTAATCAGGGCGAGAGAATTACAGGCCTCACGCTTCAAAAATGAAGATGGAATATACTGTAATGCGCAAATGACACCAAAATTACTAGCTAAATATGCATCTCCGGATGAAGCGGGTTTAACATTATTAAAAACGGCGATGGACAGATTCAATTTATCAGCCAGAGCATATGACCGAATTTTGAAGGTATCACGTACGATAGCCGATCTCGATAATTCGGAAACAATATTACCAAAGCATTTAGCAGAGGCTATTAATTACAGGAATCTTGACAGAGAAACTTGGGCTAATAAGATTTAATTTACAATCAATCATATAATCTATATAATTATGAAATTTACAGATTTAAGTAATTCTATTTTCGAAAAAACAATAAATGATTATCATAAATTTGATAGTGTAGACACACCTATCAATAATCCATATCCAGAAAGATCAATTGAATATTTCTTATATCTTAAAAATTGGATCGATACAGTCCAGTGGCATCTGGAGGATATTATCCGTGATCCGGAGATCAATCCGAACGAAGCTCTTATTATAAAGCGAAGAATCGACAAATCCAATCAGGAAAGGACTGATCTTGTTGAACTTATAGACAGTTATTTCCTTGACAAATACAAAGATATAACACCTATATCTGAAGCGCGTTTAAATACAGAAAGTCCGGCATGGGCAATAGATCGATTATCGATTCTAGCCCTTAAAATATATCACATGCAGCAAGAAGCTAATAGAACAAACGCTACTTTAGAGCACAAAGAATCCACTTCAAAGAAGCTTCAAGTATTACTTACTCAGCGCAAAGATCTTTCAACTGCGATAGAAGAATTGCTTGAGGATATTGAATCAGGAAAAAAATATATGAAAGTATATAAACAGATGAAAATGTATAATGATCCTAACTTAAACCCTGTTTTATACGGAAAAACCTAAACACATTTACAAAATTATAATACACAATTTATTATGTCTAAAGTACTGGTGATACGAATATCTTCTTTTGGAGATGTAGCGATGCTTGTACCTGTCATTTATTCTGTTGCGGCAAAATATCCTCAAGACCGTTTTTCAGTTATGACAAGAAAAGCATTTGCTCCCTTATTTGAGAACCTCGGCTTCAATGTCAATGTTATTCCTCTCGACATTAAGAAACGCCATAGAGGAATAAGGGGCTATTTCAAAGTGATGAAACGAATCTTGCCTATGAGATTCACACATGTAGCCGATGAACATGATGTACTACGATCAAAAGCAATCCGTTTTACGATGAGAATAACGGGGCATAAAGTAGCTAAGATAAACAAGGGGCGGGGAGAAAAGAAACTTATGATAGAGCATAAACAGCTCTCACCTTCACTAAAGCATACTATTCAACGCTATCAGGAAGTCTTTGACCGATTGGGATTTCCCGCACCCATGACATTTAATAATTATTTCGATTTTCTACAAAGAGATTTCTCTCTATTAAGGTCAATTACCAACGAAAAAAAAGGCAAGTGGGTTGGAATCGCTCCTTTTTCAAAACATAGAGGAAAGATATATCCTTTAGAAAAGATGGAAAAGGTAATAGAAATTCTTTCCAGGGACGGGGATATCTCCATATTTTTATTTGGATCTGGAAAAGAAGAACAAGAAGTACTCTCTTTGTGGGCTAAAAAATATCCTAAGACGATTGATCTAACAGGAAAATTAAATTTACAAAATGAACTTCTACTTATATCATATCTTGATATAATGTTGTCGATGGATTCGGCGAACATGCATTTAGCCTCATTAGTACAAGTTCCGGTAGTTTCTATTTGGGGAGCTACTCATCCTGCATTAGGTTTCTATGGATTCAATCAAAATATAGAAAACGCAATACAGATCAATTTGGATTGCCGTCCTTGTTCTGTGTATGGAGAAATACCTTGTTTAAGGAAGGGGGAAGACTATGCATGTATGGAAAGAATAAAAGAAGATATTGTCGTTAATCATATCCATAGAGTATTAACTCAAAGAGAATCATGAAAATCGCTATCCTTTCACCATTCTACCCTTACAGAGGGGGGCTTGCACAATTAAACGCTCGCTTGTATTCTGAATTATCGAAACGGAATCAAGTGAAAGCATTCACATTTACGACTCTCTACCCTAATTTTCTCTTCCCCGGAAAAACTCAATATGTAACAGACGGGGATACGGCGACTGTAATCGATAGTAATCGTGTATTAAGCAGTATAAATCCGTTTTCTTATATATGCACTGCACGCCATATAAACGATTACAGTCCCGATATACTGATCATTCCTTATTGGATGTCCTTCCTAGCACCAGCCTTTGGCTCAGTATGCCTATTGCTCAATAAGAAGATAAAGATAGTATCTCTTGTACACAATGCCATTTCTCACGAAAGAACGCTATTAGAAAAACCTCTAGCTAAATTCTTCTTCAATAGATGTGATGCTTTCATCGTTATGAGTGAGCCTGTCAAAAACGATCTTTTAGCAATCAAGAAAGATGCCAATATTAAGCTGCAATCGCATCCAATATACGACCATTATGCACAGCGTATAAATAAAGCTGAAGCTTGTAGAACGCTGGGGATCAATAGTAATAAGAAAAATTTATTATTCTTTGGTCTTATCCGCGACTATAAGGGTTTAGATATACTTATAGAAGCTATGGGCCAATTGGATAAAAGCTATCAGCTGATTATAGCAGGAGAAAGTTACGGCAACTTCGACAAATATAAACTATTAATCGATGGTTCTCCTTTAAAAGACAACATTATCACCTTTGAGCAATATATACCGGACGATATGGTCGCTATATTGTTTTCAGCTGCAGATACCCTAGTTTTGCCATACAGATCGGCAACGCAAAGTGGTGTAGTAGCTTTAGCTTACCAAATGGAATTGCCTATGATTGCCACCAATGTTGGTGCATTAGGCTCTACTGTTAGAGAGTCAAATACAGGGCTGGTGGTACCTACAATCAGTTCCTGTGATATAGCTCAGGGAATAAAAGATTTTTTCTCAAATAACCGACAGGCTATCTTTAAAGAGAATATTATAAAAGAAAAGAAACGATTGTCTTGGGATAACTTCACCACATCAATCGAATCTTTTTTATATGATTTATAATCAAAAACTACTTCATTCGGAATAATCCGTACTTAAGCATACAGATAAAAGCTCTTACTCCATCTCGCCAACCAATCTTCTTTCCTTCTTCGTACGTACGTCCATAGTATGATATACCAACTTCATAAATCCTTACATTAGGGTATCGAGATACTTTGGCTGTTACTTCAGGCTCAAAGCCAAAACGTCTTTCCTGAAGTGGAATTGATTTGATTATGTCGGAACGAAACAATTTATAACAGGTTTCCATATCTGTCAGATTCAGATTTGTGAACATATTAGATACAAATGTCAGAACCCGATTACCGATAGAGTGCCAGAAGAAAAGAATACGATGAGGTTTGCCTCCCATAAACCGAGAGCCAAATACAACATCTGCAAAGCCATTTACAACAGGTTTGAGTAATATATTATATTCCTCAGGATCATACTCCAAGTCTGCGTCCTGAATTATTAAATAGTCGCCGGTTGCTTCTTTAATTCCTCTATGTAGAGCTGCCCCCTTACCCATATTGACTGGCTGCTCAAAAAGCTTCATATCTACCTGAGGATGTTCTGAAATATATTTTTTCACAACACCTACTGTATCATCCTTCGAACAATCATTGACAATGATAATTTCTTTACTAATGTTGTTTATGAGTTCTACAGCTAAAACTTTATTCAATATCAGATGAATAGTTCGAGCTTCATTATAAGCCGGAATAACAATTGAAAGCTTCATTTTTTTTTGTAATTTGTATCGTTTTTTGTTTGGTAGTTCTATAAGCTTTATTTAAGCTTTTTATCGAAGTAATCTATAGTTTTAATAAGGCCTTCTCTCAACTCGATCTTAGGCTCCCAATTCAACTTTTCTTTAGCCAAAGAAATATCCGGTTTCCTCTGTTTTGGGTCATCGCTAGGAAGAGACTTAAATATTAGCTTAGATTTTGAGCCGGTCAACTCTAAAACCAGATTTGCCAATTCAAGCATAGTAAACTCTCCCGGATTTCCTGTGTTCACAGGCCCTACAAAAGAATCGTCAGTTGCCATCATTCTTATCATAGCCTCAACCATGTCATCTACATATTGAAAACTACGAGTCTGGGTTCCGTCTCCATAGATAGTTATATCTTCGCCTTTAAGTGCCTGAACAATAAAATTTGAGACAACCCTACCATCATGAGGATTCATATTCGGTCCATAAGTATTGAAAATACGCACAATCTTCACTCTTACCCCATTCTGACGGTGATAATCCATAAATAATGTCTCTGCACAACGCTTTCCCTCATCATAACACGAACGAATACCTATTGGATTTACATTTCCCCAATATGATTCGGGTTGCGGATGAACATTAGGGTCTCCATAAACTTCGCTGGTAGATGCTTGCAATATTTTTGCTTTCAGCCGCTTTGCTAAGCCAAGCATATTGATTGCGCCCATCACAGAAGTCTTGATAGTTTTAATCGCATTATATTGATAATGAACGGGGGACGCAGGACAAGCCAGATTATATATTTCGTCTACATCTACATGGAATGGATGAACAACATCATGCCTGATTAATTCGAAATAAGGATTATCCAATAAATGAATAATATTTTCCTTGGATCCGGTAAAATAATTATCTAAACATAAAACCTCATTACCTTCTTTCAATAATCTTTCACACAAATGAGAGCCTATAAATCCGGCACCTCCTGTTACGAGAATTTTCTTACGATTCATTAGTTTTGCTATATGATTGTTTGCTAGCTTGTTTAAGGCTACAAAGAAACAAAAAACATCTCACACTGAGAATTCTTTAATACATTTATTTTCCCGAAACGATCTTCTTTATCTCATTTAATTTATTCAATGCTTCTACAGGGGTTAAGTTATTCACGTCCAATAGCTTTATCTCATCCCGAACCTGACTCAGAACAGGGTCATCCAATTGGAAGAAATTCAATTGATACCCTTCCCTATTCTCTTTAATATCACTTATCGGTTTTGATATCCCTTGCTTACGATTATCCGTTTCGAGTTGCTTCAATATCGAATTTGCCCGTTTCACTATACTTTGAGGCATTCCAGCCATTTTAGCAACATGAATTCCAAAGCTATGCTCACTACCTCCCGGTATAAGCTTACGCAAGAAGATAACTTTATTGGCAACTTCCTTCACAGATACATTGAAATTTTTTATCCGTTTGAAAGATTTCGCCATTTCATTCAATTCGTGATAGTGAGTAGCAAAAAGCGTTTTTGCTCTTGCTCTAGGATGTTCGTGTATATATTCTACAATTGCCCAAGCAATAGAGATCCCGTCATAAGTACTTGTTCCTCGTCCTAATTCATCAAACAATACCAGACTCCGAGAAGATAGGTTGTTCAATATATCGGAGGCCTCGTTCATCTCTACCATAAATGTAGACTCTCCGAGGGAAATATTGTCCGATGCACCAACACGAGTAAATATTTTGTCTACTAGTCCGATTTGAGCCGATTCAGCCGGCACAAAGCTGCCCGCTTGCGCCATTAGTGTAATCAATGCAGTTTGGCGGAGTAATGCCGACTTACCAGCCATATTAGGCCCTGTGATTATAATAACTTGTTGGGAATTACTGTCCAAGAAGACATCATTCGCAATATAAGATTCACCTACCGGCAATTGTTTTTCTATTACAGGATGACGTCCATTTTTTATATTTAAGGCATCCGTATCATTTATTTCGGGGCGTATGTATTTATTCTCCTTTGCAGCCTTTGCAAAAGACAGAAGACAATCAGTCTGGCCAATAAGATTCGCATTTACTTGTATTGTCGGAATATATTCGACAAGACTCATGACAAGATCATTAAATAATTTCGTCTCAAGGGCTAAAATCTTCTCTTCCGCCCCAAGGATTTTCTCTTCATAATCCTTTAACTCTTGAGTAATATAGCGCTCTGCGTTTACCAAAGTCTGCTTACGAATCCACTCAGCAGGAACCTTATCTTTATGTGAGTTACGAACCTCTATATAATACCCGAATACACTATTAAAGCTTATTTTAAGAGATGAAATACCCGTCGCTTCCATTTCGCGCTGTTGTATCTTCAATAGATAGTCCTTTCCCGAAAATGCAATATCGCGCAATTCGTCAAGCTCAGGATCAATCCCTTTGTTAATCACATTTCCTCGGTTCAACATTGTAGGTGGATCCGGGAATATCTCCTTTTCTATACGATCGCGTATTATAGGACAAGGGTTGAGCTTCTCTCCTATCTCTCTTAAACTAGGTTCACTAGAAGCAAGGAAAGCATCACGAATAGGCTGAATTGCCTTGAGGGCAACTTTCAATTGAACTACTTCACGTGGAGTAATCCGATTTACAGCAACTTTCGATATAATGCGCTCAAGATCTCCTATAAGAGACAGTTGTTCTTCCAGCAAGGTCTTCAATCCTAAATCTTTAAAGAAATATTCAACAACAGACAACCGACTATTTATCGGTTTTTCGTCCTTCAATGGAAAAACCAACCATCTACGGAGCATGCGAGCACCCATTGGAGAAATAGTCTTATCTAATATATCGAGAAGGGTCTTACCCCCTTCGTTCATTGTAGAGATAAGCTCTAAACTACGTACCGTAAATTTATCGAGGCGTACATATTTATCTTCTTCTATACGCGAAAGTGATGTTATATGACTTATTTGCGTATGCTGTGTAACATCAAGGTAATGAAGAATTGTTCCGGCCGCAATTACTCCATTAGCAAGGTGTTCTACTCCAAAACCTTTTAGATTTCTTGTCTCAAAATGTTTCAGTAAGCGATCCCTGGCTGTATCTTCAGTAAAAACCCAGTCGTCTAATTCGAAAATAAAAAAACGTGATCCAAAATATTCCTCAAAGAGTTTTTTCTTACTTCTTTCCACCAAAACCTCTTTAGGGGAAAAATTAGTAAGTAACTTATCTACATACTCTTTTGCACCCTCTGCCACCATAAATTCACCTGTAGAAATATCAAGTAAGGATATTCCACAAGTACTTTTTGCAAAATGGACTGCACATAGAAAATTATTCTCTTTATGATTGAGTATATTATCATTGATCGAAACACCGGGAGTTACCAATTCGGTAATCCCTCTTTTTACAATAGTCTTCGTTTGTTTAGGGTCTTCCAACTGATCGCAAATAGCAACCCGTTTCCCGGCACGTACCAACTTAGGCAAGTAAGTATCTAAGGCATGATGGGGAAATCCGGCCAGTTCAACAAACTGAGCAGCACCATTTGCTCTACGGGTAAGAGTAATCCCTAAAATCTCAGCAGCATCGATAGCATCTTGTGAAAACGTCTCATAAAAATCGCCCACTCGAAATAATAATATAGCATCAGGATGCTGATTCTTAATTTCGAGATATTGTCTCATCAGTGGGGTTTCTGCTACTTTCTTTGCCACAATCTTATATTTATTTAGATGTATTCTTTATAATTAGTTACAAGTAAGCAAAGATAGAAAAAATTAAATGAAGTATTTTTTACTTTTATAAGATAGATTAATCTACAAAAAGAAAAAAGCCAGGGTTTGGCTCTAAACATTTAGACAGCTAGGCATAACAGCTATTAAATAATATTTTTCTAACAGTGGACAAACTGAAAACCTTATCTTTGCAAACAAATAATAATACCTCAATATGAATATAAAGATAGAATCACTTGAAAAAATAGATGATGCAGCAATAGAGTTCATCAAAGCAATGGGCGACAACACCGTCTTTGCCTTCCGCGGAGAAATGGGAGCGGGGAAAACAACTTTCATCAAAGCTATTTGTCAAAATCTGGGAGTATCCGATATAATCAACAGTCCCACATTTGCTATTGTAAATGAATACCGCTCTGATAGTGCGGAGCTAATATATCATTTCGATTTTTATAGAATTAATAAAATTGAAGAAGTATATGACTTCGGCTACGAAGATTATTTCTACAGTGGGAGCCTTTGCTTCATTGAATGGCCCGAATTGATCGAAGAATTACTTCCTAAAGATACAATTAATGTAAGGATTAAAGCTCTTGAGGATGGTTCACGAAACGTAATATTAGATATTTAACTACAAATAATAAACAAAACAGTACGCACAGATAAAACAATTTATCTGTGTTTTTTTATCCCTTAAAATAAACAAACAGAAAGACTAATAGATCGAGCAAATAAAAACTTATAGTTAGAAATGATAAATATTAACAAATAACCTGATATTAGTATTTATATTTACACTACGAAAAGCAATATATAATTGTCGGTTAAGCATTACGCTTCTATATTAAAACTTTACTATGAGAACACTACTAACAGGACTACTAATTTTATGCGCACTAACAATTGAGGGACATACAAGCTATAAAATCCCTTCAGCAATCGAAAAGGATATACTAATAGAATCAGAAATCACTGAAGTTGATTTGGATGAAAAAGATGTAAATCAGGACATTTTATACTCAAATATACAACGGGCACAGTTGGTTGTCGTTTTGTACAAAGTTTCTAAGCATGAAAAACTAAGTCAGATAGCTAAAACTCATGATGTAACAATAGACGAATTAAAAGAGTGGAATGATTTAAGAGGGAACAATATACCAGAAGGAACCGAACTTAAGATTGAAAAGATTGTATACGTTTCATTACCTGAGTCTGTAGAACCGAAAGCTCCTGAACTTGTCACCATAGAGTCTAATCCTCATTTAGCTCTTGAAATATTTGACCAGTATCTCCAAAAAACCGGAAACGAATATTTTAGTCAGAGTCAAGTAGTTGAAAATGAAATATCAGCCCAAGTACTTTCTTTAACAGAGAAAAACCTCAAGACTCCTGCAAGAGAAAAAAAGAAAGATATATTTCATCAGTTGGCCAATGTTGCAGAAAGTGCATTTTCCAGCATTAGAAATCTAAGCAACTCTGCCCCTATCTCATTTGCATTCCTGAAAAATCAAAAGTCAAAAATTGAAGAAACAGAATTGGCTACAACGACTGAACATATCGAACAAGACAGCATAACTAAAGCAGAAACGCTTGTTGCCGATATTGCAAATATACTTTTAGAAACTGAAAGCGACCAAACATCACTCTCTACAAAGATCTCTTCTTTGGAAAAAGACAAAGATCTAAAGAAAATATATCACAAAGTCAAAATTGGAGAAACAGTTACTCAAATAGCTGCTAAATACAAAGTCTCAAAAGACGATATAATCCAATGGAATAACTTAGCTCACAATATAGCTAAGATAAGACAACGATTGCTGATATTTGTACCTATAAATAATAATCTGGCAGAGAATAGCCTATATTAATGCAATGTAGGTTCTGCTTAAAGATTATTAAATTGGAGACATTAAAGTAATATTAATTGTCTTATCACTAACTTTGCGTCCAAAAGGAAAACAACCTGATGGAAAATAAATATTATAAAGAATTCGGAGAACTCCTCTCTAAACATTTCCCCTATAAAGTTCAAAAGATATCTATAAATGCAGGATTTACATGCCCGAACCGCGATGGATCAAAAGCTGTCGGGGGGTGTACTTATTGTAACAATCAAAGCTTCAGCCCCGGTTATGGAGGCAAACAACGTTCTGTAAGCGACCAACTAAAAGACGGAATCGCTTTCTTTTCGCATAAGTACCCTCAAATGAAATATCTTGCCTATTTTCAGTCGTATACTAACACATACGATAGTATAGACAAATTAATCGATCTATATGAAGAAGCATTAGCTTACCCCGATGTCGTAGGCCTTATTATTGGGACACGCCCTGACTGTATGCCCGATGCATTACTTGATTATTTTGCCGAATTAAACAAACGCACTTTCCTTATTATCGAATATGGACTGGAATCAACACTTGACTCTACTCTGGAATTTATAAACAGGGGACACACTCACGCCGAAAGTATTGAAGCAATAAATAAAACAGCAAAAAGAGGAATTTATACGGGAGCACACCTAATTTTAGGATTGCCACATGAGAGTAAAGAGCAAATATTTGCTCATGCTGATGAAGTATCAAAACTACCATTAACAACAATCAAACTACATCAATTGCAGCTAATAAAAGGAACAGTGATGGCAAAGCAGCATCGTGAAAACCCTCAATGGTTCAACTTGTTTGAAGTGGATGACTATATTGATCTAGTAATAGATTTCGCAGAAAGGTTGAATCCGGAGTTCATCATCGAACGTTTTATATCCCAATCGCCAAAGCAATTACTTATTGCTCCTGACTGGGGCTTAAAAAACTTCGAATTCACGGCTAAAGTTCTAAGAAGGTTTGCCGAAAGAGAAACTTATCAGGGAAAACTTTACCCCACAGGTTAATCAACGTAAACCTATAGAGATTTCATCTGAATGTCTCATCAATTATATCTGAAGCAACTTCTTTTTTCGACTTTAAGGCAAAATCAATTCGTTCTCCGTTTCTATTTATTATTGCAATCTTATTTGTATCATATTTAAACCCTGCTCCAGCATCATTCAGTGAATTTAGTACGATAAAATCGAGATTTTTCTTCACTATCTTCTTTAAGGCATTTGATTCCTCATCATTCGTTTCCAAAGCAAAACCAACAAGAAGTTGATTCGCTTTTTTCATTTTACCCAATGATGCTGCAATGTCCTTATTGGGCACAAGCGAAATATTAAGTATATCTCCTCCTCTTTTCACTTTTTCTTCGTATTGCTCCGCGGGACGAAAATCTGCAACTGCTGCACATAATATAGCCGTATCCATCGATGGAAACACTTTTATCGAAGCATTATACATCTCTTCTGCAGACTCAACATCTATACGCGTAATATTCGGATGGTTTACTTTTAACGACACTGGGCCCGCAACTAATGTTACCTCCGCTCCGCGAACAGCACATTCCTCTGCAAGAGAAAACCCCATTTTCCCCGATGAATAATTACCAATAAAGCGTACAGGATCGATCTTTTCATAGGTCGGTCCAGCTGTTATCAATATTTTTTTTTTTGAAAGGATTGATTGCTTACTAAAGAAATCTTCAACAAGAGCTAATATATTTTCCGGCTCTTCCATTCTTCCTTTACCGATAAGGTGGCTCGCTAGTTCACCTGAAGCAGGCTCTATAATAATATTCCCATAAGAACGTAGTATATCAAGATTTTTTGTTGTAGCAGGATGAGCAAACATATCTAAGTCCATAGCAGGAGCGACGATTACTGGCGCTTTCATCGACATATAGGTCGTTATAAGCATATTATCGGCAATACCATTTGCCATTTTACCAAGAGTAGAAGCTGTAGCCGGTGCAATAAGCATGAGGTCTGCCCATTGGCCTAAATCCACATGACTATGCCATGTACCATCATTAGCAGTAAAAAACTCACTTACTACAGGCTTACCAGTCAAAGTAGATAAAGTAACCGGAGTTATAAATTCTTTCCCCGATGGTGTAATTACGATTTGGACTTCAGCACCTGCTTTAATCAATAAACGAGCCAGTGATGCTGCTTTATATGCTGCTATACTGCCGCTAATACCCAATACGATATGTTTATTTTTCAGAGTCATAATTATTGTATTTTAAACAAAGATACATCTAATAGAAATAATTAGTGACGAAATGAATCTAAAATTTTTTAATCTTATTTTGCATATCACATTTCCATGTTTTAAAGCATTCATCTATACTTTTCTAATTCTTTTCTATACTTTTGCATTGCAAAAATTAGAACTAACATTAAATATCAATAAAAAATGACCGAAATATTAAGGCAAAAACTAAGCGACTCTAAGGTTGCCAGATGGACTGTATTGGCACTAGTTGCATTCACTATGTTCTGCGCCTATTTCATTACAGATGTGATGGCTCCGTTGATGGAAGAACTAGGAAAAGAATTTAACTGGACCGCCAGCGACTTTGGAATTTTCAATTTTTCCTACATGTGGATAAATGTATTCTTTTTCATGCTTATTATTGGAGGAGTAGTATTGGATAAGATAGGAGTGCGGATGACAGGAGTCCTTTCGTGTGCAACAATGCTTATCGGTTGTTTTATAAAATATTATGCTGTAGCCAATCCAGACCAATTTATAGGAACCACATTGGGATTGAAGACACAATTATTAGTGGCTTGCATTGGTTATGCAATTTTTGCAATGGGGTTGGAAATGGCAGGTATTACCGTCACAAAAACTATTGCACGCTGGTTCAAAGGTCACGAAGTGGCTCTGGCCATGGGGTTGCAGGTTGCTGTTGCGCGTATAGGTACAGCTTTAGCCCTATCAGCGGCCTTGCCGTTAGCGAAACATTTCAACAGTCTTTCGACTCCGATTTTATTAGGGCTTGTCGGATTAAGTATTGGCCTAATTAGCTATCTAGTATTTTGTGTAATGGACAAAAAACTTGAAAAATCATTAGACGAAACAGATCAAGAAGAATCGGATGAAGAAGCATTTAACGCTAAAAACATTCTACTCGTTATAAAGAATAAAGGATTCTGGCTATTAGCTTTCATGTGTGTATTATTCTATTCTGCTGTATATCCCTTCTTGAAATACGCAGTTCCTTTAATGACCAATAAATATAATGTAGAGCCTGAGTTTGCAGGTTCTATACCAGCAATGCTTCCTATCGGGGCTATATTTTTAACTCCTCTCTTTGGAGGCATATTTGACAAATTAGGCAAAGGCGTAACCTTGATGATGATAGGTGCATTACTACTGACAGTAGTACACTTCTTCTTCTCATTGCCCTTACTGAATATATGGTGGTTTGCAACAATACTAATGGTATTTTTAGGAATCGCATTTTCACTCGTTCCGTCTGCTATGTGGCCTTCAGTACCAAAAATAATACCTCAGAATCAGTTAGGAACAGCCTATGGCCTTATATTTTGGGTGCAAAACATTGGTTTGGGAGGCGTTCCGTTATTAATAGGATGGGTATTGAACAAATATTGTATAATTGGTAAGAGTGCAGAGGGAGCGACTCTTTATGATTTTCAGTTACCCATGATAATCTTCACCTGTTTCGGCATACTTGCTCTCTTTGTTGCAATGATATTAAAACGCGAAGACAAGAAAAAAGGTTACGGACTGGAAAAACCAAACATCCAAAAATAAAATCAAAGATCCGGTCCTAACAAACCGGATTTTTCATATATAACAGCTTTATGTCGATGACTCCAAAAATCGAAAATACACCTACAAAAGGACACCCTAAAGGCATATACTTACTTTTCGTCACCGAGATGTGGGAACGGTTCAGCTATTATGGAATGAGAGCATTATTTGTTCTTTATATGACAAAAGCTCTGCTTTTTGATAAGGCTTATAGTTCACAAATCTATGGCAGTTATACAGGCTTGGTATATTTAACCCCTCTAATAGGTGGATATATAGCCGATCGTTATTGGGGCAATCGTCGTTCCATTATTGTGGGTGCATTATTGATGGCCGTAGGGCAATTTTTGATGTTTCTTTCCGGTTCTTTTTTCGAAAATGCAGAGTTAGCAACTATATTAATGTTTTCTGGCCTGGGATTCCTTATTTTTGGGAATGGCTTTTTCAAGCCGAATATATCAACTATGGTCGGACAATTGTACAAGCCTGAAGATAAACGAAAGGACTCGGCCTATACAATCTTTTACATGGGAGTAAATACCGGATCTTTTATTGCACCTATTATTTGCGGTGTTCTTGGCGATACAGGACATCCTGCCGATTTCAAGTGGGGATTCCTCGCCGCATGTATTGGAATGTTACTTGGTGTAATTATTTTCTCTTTATGTAAAGACAAATATTTACAAACTCCGTCAGGCGATCCAATCGGTATAATCCCAAACAGCAAAGACACGAAAAGAAGCGAAACCGAGAAAAAATTATCAGAAGAGAAAGAATCACCAGCCATAGAAGAGAAGTTTAATCTTAAAATTGCTATTATATGGGGATTGGCGTGGATACTGTTATTTTTACTTCTTTATTTTGAATTAAATACCGATTTGATCGGCTCTTTGATATTTTCACTTGCCATATCTGCTCCCGGTTATATTATTTCCGATCCTTCGCTCACTAAAGTAGAACGCTCCCGTATTTGGGTTATATACATAATAGCTTTCTTTGTCATATTCTTTTGGTCGGCATTCGAGCAAGCAGGTGCATCCCTTACATATTTTGCCGAAGAACAGACGGACAGGCATCTTGAATTATTCAATTGGACAATCCCTACTTCCTATTTTCAGTCAGTTAATGCTGTAGCTATTATTATATTTGCCCCCATATTCGTTGCCATTTGGGCCAAACTAAGTAAAAGGGGAAAAGAACCGGCATCCCCCTATAAGCAGTCGATTGGATTATTCCTATTAGCCATCGGCTACTTAGTCATAGCATTTGGAGTAAAAGGGCTGGCTCCTGGAATAAAAGTAAGTATGCTCTGGTTAATAAGCCTTTATACAATACATACGTTTGGTGAGCTTTGCTTATCTCCTATCGGCCTATCAATGGTAAATAAGCTTGCTCCTATACGGTTTGCGTCTTTGTTGATGGCCGTATGGTATTTAAGTTCTGCTGCGGCTAATAAATTTGCAGGAACGCTAAGCAGCTATTATCCTGAACCATTGATAGAATTAGCCACAGTTCAATCTGTAGAAAAAGAGAATTCATTAGTACTATTACCTGAAGAGTTTGAAAAAGAAATCATAGATAAAGGCGATAAAAAGGTTATCCCTTTCGATATTATCACTTTTTACAAAATAGAAGATAAAGCGGTGAAAGCAGGGATACAACGTAGCATGGAACAACAACAAATAGAAAATCCCAAAACATTCATCGGATACAGAATTTCGAATTTGTATGAATTCTTTATGCTTTTTGTATTTATGGCCGGAGCTGCATCAGTTATACTATTCTTCCTTTCGAAGCGCTTGATGAAAATGATGCACGGAATAAAATAAGATTATGAGAAAGATTGCTTTTGAACCAATAGTTAATAAAAAATCTCGCATATTGATTCTTGGAACAATGCCCAGTGAAGAGTCTTTGCGAAAAAAAGAACGTTATGGACATAAGAGCAATCAATTTTGGAAAATAATATTTACTCTTTTCCAGAAACCTCTTCCAGAAGATTATAAAGAAAAGAACGCTTTACTTATAGAAAACAACATTGCGATTTGGGATGTATTGGAATCATGTGAAGGAAAAGGAAGTCTTGATACCAATATAAGAAATGAAAAACCGAATAACTTTGAGAAATTCTATAAAAAACACCCCCAAATAAAACATATATTTTTCACGAGTAAGAAAGCCGAAGAGTTTTATAGAAGGTATGTAGGATTCGATGAAAACAGAACATTTATCACATTACCATCTCCCAGTCCGGCAAATGCGACAATGAAACTAAGTGAAAAAATCGAGAAATGGAAAATACTATTGGAGGTAGTTAAATCCTACAGTGAACCTTAGGATAAAAATATTGTTTTTATTATTATCTTTGTCTCAACAGAATATATTCGGATTCTATGGCTCTGAAGCAACAGTTACAACTCAAACAACAACAGAAGCTCTCTCCTCTTCAAATGCAGGTTATTAAATTAACCGAGTTGCCTGTTATTGAATTAGAAGAACGTATTAAGCAGGAACTAGAAGACAATCCAGCCTTAGAAGAGGGACTCGAAGCGACTGATGGTACATCGGAATACGAAGATGATTTTTCTTCCGAAGATGACGTAACTATCACTCAGGAGGAGATAACACTGGGCGATTACCTAAATGAGGAAGAAATCCCCGATTATCAACTTCGCGACAATAACAGGCAAAACACAGGAAAGCATGAAGAAATTCCTTTCTCGGTAGCCTCCTCTCTCCATGAATATCTAATAGAACAACTAGGTGAATGTGAACTAAATGAAAAGGATGAGAAAATTGCAGAATACATAATCGGCAATATCGATGAAAACGGATATTTAGATCGTTCCTTATCTGCTATATCCGATGATCTTATTTTTCAACAAAACATCGATGTATCAGTATTACAACTAGAAAATATTCTACATGTAATTCAGGACTTTGAACCGGCTGGAATAGCGGCACGCAATTTACAAGAATGCTTGTTATTACAATTGGAAAGGAAAGAAAAATCTGATTACACCAACCTTGCCATTAAGATCATAACTGATCACTTCGAAGAATTCTCAAAAAGACATTACGATAAGATTATAAGGCAGCTGGGTACAGACGAGGACCATCTAAAAGGAGCAATACAAGATATAACCACATTGAATCCAAAACCCGGTAATAATTGGGGAGATTCTATGACTATTACCCTTAGTACCATTGTTCCTGATTTCATCGTAGAAACATACAATGGAGAACTTATCCTCAGCATGAACAATCGCAATATTCCCGACTTAAGGGTAAGTCATGAATACTCCAACTTATTGAGAGGTTATGCCGACAATAAAGAAAGCATGTCGACCGATAAAAAGAACGCTGTACTATTTGTAAAACAAAAGCTCGATTCGGCTCGTTGGTTTATCGATGCTATCAAACAACGCCAAGATACATTACAACGCACGATGCAAGCCATCATGGATATGCAATACGACTTTTTTTTCACTGGAGATGAAGCTCAGCTAAAACCAATGATATTAAAAGATGTTGCCCAAAGAACCGGCTATGATATATCAACCATTTCACGTGTAAGCAATAGTAAATATGTACAGACTAATTTTGGTATATATCCACTTAAGTACTTTTTCTCCGAATCTATGCAAACTGATACCGGCGAAGAGATATCCTCCCGTGAAGTAAAAGCTATATTAAAAGAATGCATAGAGAACGAAGATAAAAAGAGACCTCTCACCGATGATAAGCTTTCGGAAATATTGAAAGAAAAAGGCTATATAATAGCTCGCCGAACAGTGGCTAAATATAGGGAACAGATGAATCTTCCTGTTGCCAGATTAAGAAAAGAAATATGATAGAAGAAATAGACGAAGCGCTCGATTCAGGAAATAACCTATCCAATATGGGAAGTGACCACAATTCAGAAAAATCACAATTTCTATATACACCTCCTCAAACAAAGGAACCTCTTCTGGCAAATATCATATCTACAATCTTCCATCCATTATTCATGGGAATATATGGTGTAGCTTTACTTTTCCTATATACCGATTTCAACATTATATTCTCAGGACAATTTATCAGGTTCATGCTACCTGTGGTATTTCTCACATGTGTTGTTCCTGCAAGCAGCATATACTTTTTAAATAAGTCCGGATTAGTAAACAACTACGATCCTACTCGTAAGATTGATTGGTTCATACCCTACCTTCTTGCCTTTTGCTCGTACAGCCTCCTTCTTTACTATTTTGTTTCGGCCAACCTATATACATGGTTTATAGGAATATTGGCAACACCCATCGTTTTAATCGTCATAGGGGCTATTACTACTAAATATTGGAAGATAAGCATGCAAATGATGGCAATGGGTGCACTCATCGGTTGCACTTTGTCAGTTTGTTACAATGTTAAAGGGCTGAATCCATTCATTTTGTTCATCATTTTGTTTATCTTAGCAGGATGTTTAGGTGTATCTCGTCTGATACTTCAACGACATACTCCGACACAAGTATATATTAGCTTTTTAATTGGCCTTATAGTATCATACATTTGTGTTTGGATAGGCACATTTTGGGCTTTTATTGTATTCTTTTTTAAGAACTTATAGTTTAATAACATAGAGAAAAAAATCGAGATTATGAATTTTCCGGAAAATTTGAAGTATTCGAAAGATCACGAGTGGATCAGAGTTGAAGGCGATAAAGCTGTAGTGGGCATCACTGAGTTTGCTCAAAGCGAACTAGGCGAGATCGTATTTGTAGATGTAACTACAGAAGGCGAAACAATCGATAAAGACAATGTATTTGGTAGCGTAGAAGCTGTAAAAACAGTATCTGACCTGTTAATGCCTGTAACCGGTGAAGTCCTTGAAGTAAATACTGAACTTGAAGATAAACCGGAATTAATAAACGAAGATCCATACGGAAAAGGCTGGATTATAAATATAACAATAAAAGATGCTGCTGAACTTGACAGCCTGTTATCGGCAGCAGACTATAAAAAACTAATTGGTAAATAATATAAATGAAACCTATTGTTAGCATAATTATGGGAAGCACTTCTGATCTTCCTGTAATGGAAAAAGCAGCAAAGTTTTTCGATGAAATGGAGATTCCATTCGAGATAAATGCTTTGTCGGCACATCGTACACCTGAGAGAGTGGAAACTTTTGCAAAGGGAGCACACGATAGAGGTATAAAAGTGATTATTGCAGCAGCCGGTATGGCAGCACATCTTCCGGGTGTAATTGCATCAATGACTCCAATCCCGGTTATCGGAGTTCCTATCGACGCTTCACTCGATGGAATGGATGCTTTATTAGCCATTGTACAAATGCCTCCGGGCATTCCGGTTGCCACAGTAGGTATAAATGGATCCCTGAATGCCGCTATTCTTGCATTGCAAATGATAGCAACGGGGGATGACAATCTGCATACAAAATTGGTGGCTTATAAGGAAACATTGAAAGGCAAGATTGAAAAAGCCAATGAAGAGCTGGCTAAAGTTCAATATAAATTCAAAACGAATTAAGAACAATTCTCATTCATAGAGTAACCCCTGTCCTTAACTGAGCAGGGGTTTTCTTTTATATTAAAGTTCCATTTTGTATAAAACAAGATAAAAATTGTATCTTTGGCAAAGCAAAATAAATGGATATGAACTCTGAGGAAATACGCTCTATACTCAATCACGAAGCAGCATCGATACTAAATATACCTGTCACTGATGCTTATACGAAAGCAATAGATCTTATTGTAGAACAAGTGCATACGAGAAAGGGAAAGCTCGTAACAAGTGGAATGGGAAAAGCCGGGCAGATAGCTCAAAACATTGCTACGACTTTCAGTTCGACAGGAACTTCGGCTGTATTCCTACATCCGAGCGAAGCTCAGCATGGAGACTTGGGAATATTGCAAGAAAATGATATTGTACTTGCTATTTCCAATTCAGGAAAAACCAGAGAGATAATAGAATTGATCTCATTAGCCAAAAATCTCATCCCAAATATAAAGTTTATTGTTATAACCAGTAATCAAGAAAGTCTTTTGGCTGAAAAGTCAGATGTATGTATTTTGACAGGACGACCTCAAGAGGTTTGCACTTTAGGCCTAACCCCAACTACATCAACCACAGTGATGACTGTAATTGGAGATATCCTTGTAGTAGGAACAATGAAGCGAATCAAATTCTCAGCGGCAGATTATGCTAAACGTCACCATGGTGGCTATCTAGGTGATAAATCGAGAGAGATGAGCAAATAAACTTAATCTTTGTCTCTAAAACATGGAAAGTAAAAGCTTATCAATCGCTTTTACTACTTGGCTACGCTGACCTGTAAACTTATTTACCATTATTGTAAAGGCATATTTTTTATCTCCATCTATATAATATCCGGCAAAACATTGCACTCCATAAATGCTTCCACTCTTCATAGAAACCTTTCCAGCCAAACGAGTACCCTTTAACCTGTTTTTCACGGTTCCCTCCTTGCCTGCTTTAGGTAAAGATTCGAGGAAATACTGACTATTTTTGCTATCGGTATACATATACACTAATAAATCACACATAAAGGCAGGACTTATAGCATCGGATGGAGCGAGACCACTTCCATCAAACATTGATAATTCTTTTATATTTAACCCTCTATCTTTCCACAATTCTATAGTTTTCTCAATCCCTGCATCCAAAGAAGAGGTATAAATATCAGTATTCTTCGTTCTCCCGATAGTACGAATAAGATGCTCAGCGTAATGATTATTACTACTTACATTAGTTTCTTTTATTATATCTTTTACGGGAAAAGATCGATGACGATAAAAAATGTCTTCCGAAAAGGTTGCCTTTTCTTTCAGATACATATTCTCAAAATATCTATTATATGTATTTTGTACTTTGCCGATAGTATAACCCGAATCAGCCAGCCGTTTTGCCAAAACCTCTCCTAAATACAATCCCGGATTAGGAATATCTCCTTTGATACTAAAAGCCGTACGTTCGACCGGAATATTTCCCGTAAGCAATCTGTCTGTCGAGAAAGGAGTTCCGTGTATATAACCATTATCCTGCCCTGTAGTATTTAAAGTCATTGTATTACGGAAATTAAGATTTATTTCAGGATCAGTTCTTACGATGACAGGACAAGTATCGCGACGCATTGTATTAAAGAATAATTGGTAAGTATTATCAAAAACACTTATACCATAGCTCACTGCTGCATAATAGTTACCCATATCCTGATAAATCCATCTATCTGAAATACCCTCATATCCGAAATAATCATCTATAACTGTTATATCAAGTTTCTTTGTTGAATCGAAATTCTGTTTGACCTTATCTTCCCATTGTGAAATAAATATATAGGGTATATTGTCGAGATGCTTAGTACCGAGGGTTGGATCTCCATAACCATGTATTAACAATCTATTCTCCTGATCCAAGTCCTTTGATAGAGTCGTTTCATATCTGTATTCCGGCCCTAAAACTTCTAAGGCTGTAGCAGTAGTTATCACCTTAAGGATGGATGCCGGAGTGTAGAGCTTATTTGCATTATAAGAAACCAACTCTTTTCCTGAAATATCTTTCACACAAATACCGACCGAAGCATGTTCCAGTTCAGGCGTATCAAGAAATGTATGTATCCCGGCTTGCTTTAACTGTGCACATACGAAAAAAGGTATCAACCATAAGGATAGCGATAATTTTAAAGTCTTTACATTCATCAGGGACAAATTGTTACGAAAAATCAGAAAAATAAAATACCTTTGTAAAGATATAGTAAAAATCTCAATCCTTAGTATCCCAATATGCCATTAGGACAACCATTCGATAAGCCTTTTACCTTCGACCGTACCATCCGGATGTTAATAAGCGTGCTTGCCATAGGACTAGGCCTTTATTTTCTTTATCTGCTAAAAGATGTTTTATTACCGTTTTTTATAGCTTGGCTCCTTGCATATATGCTTAATCCGATGGTTCGTTTCTATCAGAGAAAGTTGCGATTAGCTCATTCCCTAGCAGTAATACTTACGCTATTATCTGTGGCCGGGATAGTTACACTCTTAGGATTTATCTTAATTCCACTGATTGAAAATGAAATATGGCAAATAAATAGCCTCATAGCCACTTACGATTTATCATCTATTAGCCACAATGGTATTCCGGTAAATATAGCAGACATTATAGGACGATATATCGATTACAAGGAATTGCAAGCTACCCTTTCTAAAGATAATATCGTAGAAACAATACAGTATATAAGTCCTGCTTTAGAGAAACTATTCTCCAGTACCATTTCATTCCTTTTTGGGCTAACAGTTATTTTCATCATATTGTTATACCTTATCTTTATTCTACTCGATTATGATAAGATCAACGAACTATGGAGATTTCTCATTCCTCCGAAATATCGCCCATTGGTTGGACGTATAACACTTGATGTAGAAAACAGTATGAATAAATATTTCAGACATCAGGCCTTCATCTGCTGCATCCTTGCTGCCCTCTATGCCACAGGATTTCAAATCATAGGCCTTCCAATGGCTATTTTGTTTGGTATATTTGTGGGATTAGTACATATGATCCCATACCTTCAGGTTATTACCTTTCCTCCTGCCATATTACTTTGTTGGTTACGTGCCTCACAAACTGATGATAGTTTCTGGGCTATGCTAGGATTAGTTGCATTGATATATGTCATTGTACAATGTATCATGGATTTGTTTCTCGTACCTAGAATTATGGGAAAGGCAATGGGCCTAAATCCTGCAATCATCTTACTATCCCTATCTGTATGGGGTTCTCTATTTGGGATTGTGGGTATGATTATTGCAATACCATTAACTACCCTGCTTCTGTCATACTACAAGGAATTCATCATGGCGGCAGAAAGAATACAGGCAGCAGAAGAGTCTCAACAAAACATCCCCTTCGATGAGACTTGAAAACATATGATTTTTTTTGTATCTTTACACCTCTTTTTCAAAGAACGATATAAAACAAAAATACAATGCAATTAACAGCTAAATTGATCCAAGTGCTACCTGTACAAACAGGAATGGGAAAAAATGGAGAATGGAGGAAACAAAGTATAATACTTGAAACAGATGGGATGTATCCAAAAAAAGTTTGTATGACTTTCTGGGGAGACAAGATTAACGAATCTGTCTTACAGATTGGCAATATCCTTGATGTTTCTTTTGATATAGAAAGCCGTGAATATAACGGAAACTGGTATACCGACTTACGTGCATGGAAAGTAGATCCGGCAGGAGCGGCAGCACCATCAGCAGCGCCAGGATATGGAGCATCAAATCAACCTGCTCCGGCAGCACCTCCAGTAGATTTTAGCGGGGATAGTGGAGACGATCTTCCTTTCTAATATCAATTTTACAAGATAAAGCTTTGTCCTTCGGGAAATTAATCATATCTTTGCGCCTCGTTTAATATTATATAAATAATAACTATGTATTTAGATTCAGCTAAAAAGCAAGAAATCTTCGCAAAACACGGGAAGTCTAACACTGATACTGGCTCACCTGAAGCTCAGATAGCATTGTTTTCATACCGTATTTCGCATTTGACTGAACACTTAAAGTCAAATAAGAAAGATTATAACACAGAAAGATCACTAAGACGCCTTGTAGGTAAACGTCGTCGTTTACTAGATTACCTGATGGATAACGACATCGAAAGATATCGTTCTATTATCAAAGAACTTGGTATCAGAAAGTAATTCTTTCAGTAAAGGAAATTGTAAAAGAGATTGTTTCATCAAGAACAATCTCTTTTTGTTATATCTTTATCCATCATTTCAAATAAGAATAAAAAAAGATTAACCAGGGATGAATAAGTTAACAATAATAAAAGTAGGTGGAAAGATTGTTGAAGAAGAGCAATCACTCAAACAATTATTAAAAGACTTCTCTCAAATTGAAGGCAATAAAATACTTGTACACGGAGGTGGACGTTCTGCCACCAAATTAGCTGAACGTTTAGGTATAGAAAGCCATATGGTCAATGGCCGCCGAATAACAGACAAAGAAACTTTAGAAGTCGTTACTATGGTCTATGGCGGATTGGTGAACAAAAATATAGTAGCCGGATTACAAGCCTTGGGAGTAAATGCTCTTGGTCTTACAGGTGCAGACCTGAATATGATAAGATCAGAAAAACGCCCTGTAAAAGATATCAACTATGGCTTTGTCGGAGATGTAAAAGAAGTAAACGCTTCAATGCTATCTACCCTAATTTCTCAGGGTATAATTCCTATATTAGCGCCGTTGACACATGACAAACAGGGCAATATACTTAATACAAACGCTGATACTATTGCAGGTGAAACAGCAAAAGCATTAGCTCCTTTATTTGACGTTAGCCTTGTATACTGTTTCGAAAAGAAAGGAGTATTGATGGACGAGAACGATGACAACAGTGTTATACCACATATAACCAAAACTGATTTTGATAGGCTTGTAAAAGAAGGTATAATTCAAGGAGGCATGATTCCTAAACTGGAAAATGCATTTCAATCCATTGAAGCCGGAGTTAATGAAGTCGTAATAACCAGTGTTTCAGAAATAAGTAAAAAATCAGGAACTTGTATTCAAAAGAAGTAAAAGAATGGGATAACTCATTATTTTTCAACTCAGAATAGCATATATTGAAAATAAATATATATTTGTACCTGTAATATTAAAAGACACTTTTACTAACACTCTAATTTATTCGTTTATGAAAACTATCCTTAAGACATGTATTATTGCATTTGCCTTACTATTAACTATAAGTGCTAATGCTCAGGAAAAGCCGATTACTTTTGGGATAAAAGCAGGTATGAATCTTTCTAATATGACAGAAGATTTGGAGGCTGATGCTAAAATAGGATTTAATATAGGTATGACATTAGATTACGCTTTTACCTCTAATCTATACCTACTAACGGGATTAGATTATTCGTTAGAAGGGTCAAAAGAAGGTGATTCAAAAATAAATCTGTCTTATCTGAAACTACCTGCGCACATCGGATATAAATTACCAGTCACTGACAACTTTAAGATGATATTTCATGCAGGGCCATATATTGCATATGCTATCGATGGGAAATACAAGGCGGGAGCAGTAAGTATTGACGCCTTTAATGATGATCTAGTAGAAGTCTTAGGTTATAAGATGAAACGATTTGATTTTGGATTAGGTCTTGGCGTTGGAGCTGAATTTGATAAAATCTGTGTTGGAGTAGGTTATGATTTGGGTTTAACCGATATCCTTGATATTAAAAACAGTGCTACGATTAAAGAAATAACTGGAATAGGAGATCCTAAAGGTAAAAACATGAATGCCTACCTAACAGTAGGGTATAAATTCTAGTTAGTTGAATATAATACAAGTACCTCTAAAGGTATCACATAGATAAATAAAAAAGCCTCATATTCATTTATGAGGCTTTTTTATTCTTAATTTAGCAATAACTCTTTAAACTTTTCAAAATTGTTATCCAAACTGATACTTTTCTTTTCCCCCTTCATAAAAGCCCGTAGCTTATCAGGAATCGCAACATCTTGCTTTATAATAGACTCTACAGTTTCAAGGAATTTCGCCGGATGAGCAGTTTCAAGGAAAATTCCTGTTTCATCTATGTTCAAATTTTCTATTAAAGCCTGATATCCACATGCGCCATGAGGGTCGAGCAGATAGCCTGTTTCTTTATAAGTATCTCTGACCACTTCTTTAATTGTATCATCATTATACCATCCTCCTGATATATCTTTCTTGACCTCAGCATGTGAGTGATCATACAGATCAATTACTCGGGCAAAGTTACTCGGGTCTCCAACATCCATTGCGTTCGCTATAGTCTGAACGGAAGGACGAGGACTATATTTTGCGGTTTGAAGATACTCATAGAATATATCGTTACTATTATTGGCCGCAATGAAACGTTTAATAGGTAATCCCATACGTTTAGCGATCAACCCGGCAGTAATATTCCCGAAGTTTCCACTAGGAACAGAAAATACCACATTCTTTGCTTTGCCTTGTTTTGCCAGTTGGGCATAAGCATAAAAATAATAGAATGATTGAGGTAAGAATCTTGCCACATTGATAGAGTTAGCCGAGGTAAGATTCAACTTTTTATTTAATTCATCATCCAGAAATGCGGTTTTGACCAAAGTCTGACAATCGTCGAATGTACCATCAACCTCAATTGCTGTTATATTTTGCCCTAAAGTCGTAAATTGGCATTCTTGTATCTGGCTCACTTTACCTTTAGGGTAAAGCACGTATACATGAATCCCTTCAACCCCTAAAAATCCATTTGCTACAGCACTTCCCGTATCTCCGGATGTAGCTACAAGGACCTTTACATCCTTCTGACCTTGCTTTTTGATAAAATAACCTAACAAACGGGCCATAAAGCGCCCTCCTACATCCTTAAATGCTAAGGTAGGACCATGAAACAACTCCAAGCTATATATATTGTCATTTACATGAACCACCGGAGCATCAAAGTTGAGCGTATCATAGACAATCTGCTTTAATACATCAGCCTCGACATCTTCTCCGAAGAAAGCATCAGCAACATTATAAGCAATCTCCTGAAAGCTCATATTGCCAATATCATCGAAGAACGATTGAGGTAACAACTTTATCACCTCAGGCATAAAAAGCCCTTTATCCGGAGCCAATCCTTTCACAACAGCCTCTTGCAGACTCACTTCAGGTGTTTTCCTATTTGTACTATAATACTTCATTCAATTTTATTTTAAGGCCGTTGACCTATTTATTATTTTGTAAATGTAACATTAATTTATCCTATAGTATGGGTTTACGAAAATAATAAAATGCAAGCAAAGACACAACAAACAAAACATTGTAATTATATTTTCAGGATTTTGATATCATAATAAAAATCGAAAAACATATATAATTTCATTTGTCAGAATACAATTCATTCGCATTATTTATTTTTTCTCACTTATCCTCTTAAACCGTTCAGTAGTTGATAATACACTGTTTACATACTTCATTGTTTCCCCTCCTCTGAAATACCCACTTTTGCAAACAGAGTCGTTATAATATTCCGGGTTACTTTTTAGTTCAAGATATTTTTGTACGTTTCCTTCCCATACATAAGGGTTTGCCCCATATTTTGAAGCAAGAGCCTGCGCATCGTTAATATGCCCATTCCCTGCATTATAGGCTGCGAGAATGAATTTTTCTCGTTCTTGCATATTATCTACTTTTCTGAATATCTTATCCAACCTGTCCAGCAAATCTACTGCAGCTCCTATGCTAAGATCAGGATTCATGCGATCTTCACTTTTAAGCCCCAGAGATGCTGCCGTACGTGGCATTAAACCCATAATGCCGGCAGCCCCGGCCCATGAAGTCAGATTATTTAGGAAGCGGGATTCGTGATAACATATTGCAGCCAGAAAATGCCAATCGTATTTAGTTCCTTTAGCATGTTTTTTAAATAGATCATCATAGATAGAAACTGCACCTTTAGGCAGGTTTTTTGGTATTTCATAATCCCCTTCAAAAGGCTGTTTACTTAACTCAAAATACTTCTTGATAATACTTCTATAAACCGGAGTATTGCCATTTTCCGCAAACCAATCGTCTAAAGCTTTTGCCAGATCAGGAGTGTCTTTTCGTACAGCCCATGATGAACGTTGTTCAAAACTTACCTGTAAAGAGATATTTATGTTTTTAAAATAAGTCCGGTTCAGCTTAGCAATGTATTCATCGGCTATAGTATACTTTATTTTACCAAGAGCTACCATTTCTATAAGATCTTCACTGGTAATAGTATCTTCACTTACCGGATGTATTTTTATCCCGCCTCCTAATTCAGAGTCGAGGTTGAGTAGCCGCTGGTGGTATTTTGTATTGCCTTCTACATATACTTCCTTTCCTATAAGTTCTGTTACATCTTGTATGATTGTGTCTCCCTTGTTAGATGATTGAACTAGTACCTGATGTGTAATTTGTTGTAGCCCACAATATGTTATAGAATCCTTCAGCTCGTTTTGGATGGGAACGGCAAAAGCGATAAGATCACCTTCTCCATTATTCAGCATCTCAATCAAGCGATGTACATTCTCTGCGACCTTGACATTTAGCTTTAAACCATAGTGATCACAAAAATCCTGTGCCAGATCATAGTCATACCCCATAGGTTCTTCTTTATAAATAAAGTATGAGGTGGAGCTATTTAGAGTGATTATGTTAAGCTCGCCTTTTTCCTTTATCTGATCAAAATCATGGATTGATCGTTCTGTTTTCTTTTTACACGAAAATAAAAAGCAGACACAGAGTAGCAGACAGATTGAGATAGGTTTCATTATGTAACTCTATTTGTATAACAACATTGCGAACATCTAGTCTTAGTACCTTCTAATGCAATAACAATAAAGACACTAAGTATATGAAACTAGAACTTGAAGTTACCAGTTATAATATCTTCGACCTTTATATTATATTCGGCAACAACTTCTCTTACCACATCTGCAGCACTAGGTAAATCATTTATTAAAGAACTGATTTGTCCTATTTCCAATTCACCTTCCGACAAATCACCTTCAAAGATTCCCTTCTTTGAACGTCCTCGTCCCAATAATGTTCTCATTTCTTCTTGCGATGCTCCCCTATCTTCGGCTTCTTGCACAGCATTATAGAAATCGTTTTTAACGAGACGTGTCGGACTTAGTTTCTTCAACGAAAGCATTGTATCCCCTTCTTTCAACCCAATACATAATTCTTTAAACTCTTGAGATGCTGAACTTTCCTGAGTTAGAGCAAAGCGTGTACCCATTTGTATACCTTCTGCACCTAAAGCAAAGGCGGCCAGCATGCCATTTCCAGTACCTATACCTCCGGCTGCAATGAGTGGGATGTTTATACTTTGTCTTACCTGAGGAATAAGCACCATAGTTGATGTTTCCTCACGACCGTTATGTCCTCCAGCTTCAAATCCTTCGGCAACAACAGCATCAACTCCAGCCTCCTGACACTTTAAAGCAAATTTAGAGCTAGACACTACATGGGTTACAATAATACCTTGATCTTGAAGTTTTTTTGTCCAAAGTTTTGGATTACCAGCTGAGGTGAATACTATTTTTACTCCTTCCGAAATAATAATATCCATAATCGTATCTATTTCAGGATACATAAGCGGGACATTTACTCCGAAAGGTTTATCTGTCGCTGTTTTACATTTTTGAATATGTTCGCGAAGTGTTTCCGGGTGCATTGAACCAGCACCTATAAGACCTAATCCTCCTGCATTACTTACAGCTGAAGCCAGTCTCCAACCACTACACCATACCATTCCGCCCGATATTATGGGATATTTAATTCCAAATAAAGAAGTTATTCTGTTAGTCATTAGTTAATATTTTTATTTTGTGCCCTACAAATTTATTAAAATATTGGCTTATAAAGAAAATAAGGATGAAATGGCTCTTTTAATTAACAACTATCATTCTTAGTAAAAAGGCTGAAAATTGGCTTTATTCTCCATTTACTCTTGCATTATAATATTTTATAAAGTCTTCTTCTCCTTTCTCCTCCAATAATTTTTGATTCTCAATAAAGTTCTGCCCATATTTAAGCCAGCGTTTAGCGAAACTTTTAAGTTTACTACATGGAAATATTTTGCACTCATAACAATGCTGTATTTCTCTTTCCTTACAGCATAAATGAAATGTTTTGCAATTCTCACATCTGGCTTTATTAATCTCGGCGCCAGGACAAGGTTTTAATTTTCTGACATATATAGGACAGCCTCCACAGAATACACCACAGGCTGGTATACGCCCTGTGTATAACTTAATTATTATAGATTCAGTTTGTTTGGTGCTTTTCATCGGTAGCTATTTGAAGACTTATATTGTCAAATATAAGTAATTTGTATCTTTGCCCTTCAATAATATAAGAATTTCATGAAAAATTATAAAGTTTTGTTTGTCTGCCTCGGTAATATTTGTCGATCTCCAGCCGGTGAAGGAATTTTTAAAAAGCTGGTAAAAGAACAAGGTTGGGAAGATAAAGTAATTGTAGATTCGGCCGGAACATCAGGTTACCATGACGGTGAACTCCCTGATCCAAGAATGCGCCGACATGGTGCACGTAGGGGGTATAAGTTTGATTCTTTATCCCGAAAATTTACGAGCAAAGACTTCTATGATTTCGATATTATTCTGGCAATGGACGACAGTAATTACCATAATATTATGCGTCTCGCTCCTGATCTCGATTCACAAAAGAAAGTATATCGTATGGTAGAGTTTTCTCAACGTTTCGGGCACGACCATATACCGGACCCGTATTATTCCGGTGCAGACGGTTTTGAACTCGTTCTTGATCTTCTGGAGGATGCCTGTGAAGGACTAATAGATCAAATAAAAAAGGGTGGATTATAAAAGTTAGTCCACTTCCTCTCTTTTTATCTTAAATTTACTTATCAATTGTATTGTCCTTAAATTTGCACCTTCTTTGGTTAAATGGACTGGGGAATCATATATCATATGATATGGTATTGCAAAGTCATTAGGAGTACCTAATATCTTAAATTTCTTTTCTTTATATTTTTCTTCAATCAGAAACATATCTTTCGTTTGATAATACGTGTCCAACATTCCTGGGTATGATATATAAACCACGGCTCCTCTTTTTTCCGTTTTCTCTATAAAATTAAAAAGATAGTCCATCATAATAGGGTTATATTGATAATCCATTTTTTCCATACTAGAATTTCGGTCGATCTCAGGCTTAGGCATCTCCCAATGAGCAACAGCATCCCCATATTCATTATATGCACTTCTGGCGTATTCTGGAGCAATACTTGCCTTATAATTTTTATAGCTTGTAATCCGTATCTTCGTACTAAGATAATAGGGTACTTCTTTAATCATATTTTGCCATTGGCGAAAGCCAATCTTTTGTATATTTGATAAAGAGACATCAAATACCATACGTAATAGCTCGCCTCCTCCATACCCATTGTTACCCTCAAATTGAGAATATTCTGGTATTATTATAGTATCTTTATCTTGAATATACGAATTCAAGTTGTCTAACATAAATTTTAAACCTATTGATGCATGATACCCTGTATTAATAGGATTTAGGCCTAAAGAATCTTTAATTATTTGGCTATTTATCCCCATTCCGATATTGGACCCTCCTACTAATATAAGTCTAGGCTGTGGTGTATGTTGCAACAAAGAGTCTTTCTGGATAGAACTAAATAATAAAGATTCTCTGCTTCTTGGTGTTGCAGGTAAAAACAATATAAGTATTGCTAACAAAAAAAGGAGCAATATAAAATATATAATATCGATAATAAATCTTCTCATTTTAATTAAAACTGGAAATATATAAATCCTGGGGTAATATTCGGTTGAGTTAATGATGCAATAATAAATATTAAAAGAATATAGAAAAGCCAACGAAAGGGTCTATATAATTTCTTTCCAAAATATTCTAAAGCAAAATTATTCCTTCGACCAATCCATTCTACAATAACTAGAAAAGTAATTAGAAGGAATATAAGTTGATGTGAAAAATAGGAGGAATAAGAGAATAGAGAAGTATTGAAAATTCCAAAAATATAAGAAATTGCAGTAGAAATATCATTCGCTCTAAAGACTATCCATGCAAACATAGTAAGAGTAAATGTTATAAGTATTTGCACAACTTCTTTTAAAGAAGGTAAAAGATTGTTTTCTGCAACCACATTTAAGGATCTTCTGTTACTTTTCATTATGATAGAAGGCATTATATATAAAGCATTCAAAGCACCCCACATAATGAATGTCCAATTAGCTCCATGCCAAAAACCACTTATAATGAAAATAATAAAAGTATTACGTACCCTCATCCATGTTCCTCCTTTACTACCTCCAAGTGGTATGTATAAGTAGTCTTTAAACCATGATGACAAAGATATGTGCCACCTTCTCCAAAACTCAGCTATGTCTCGGGAGAAATATGGATAATTGAAATTCTTTAAAAGATTTATCCCAAACAATTTTGACACACCTAATGCGATGTCCGAATATCCAGAGAAGTCACAATAAATTTGAATACTAAAAAGGAATGCACCTAATATTAATGTACTACCAGGTAGAGTTTCATAATTCGTAAAGATTGAATCAACAGGCCCAGCACATAAATCTGCAATTGCCATCTTTTTAAATAATCCCCAAAGTATTTGTTTGAGACCTTCTGTTGCTTGGAGATAATTAAACTGGCGTTTAACTTTTAATTGAGGTAATAAATGGCCAGCCCGCTCGATAGGCCCTGCTACAAGAAGAGGAAAATAGCTAACAAACAAAGAATAATCAAGTAAATTCTTCGTATACTCTGTTTTATTGTTGTAAATATCTATAATATATGACATTCCATGAAATGTGTAGAATGAAATGCCTACAGGTAAGATAATATATAATGTGTGAAAACTTTGATTTATGCCAACAGACAGCAATAAAGAATTAAACGTATCAATAAAAAAGTTATAATATTTAAAAAATCCAAGTAACCCGATATTAACACTCAAGGCTACTATTAATAATATTTTTTTATTGCTATTTGATAAACTAATTAATATACCTGAAATATAATTTATTAATATGGAAAATATCAAAAGGAACAAAAAACGCCAATCCCAAGAAGCGTAAAAATAAAAGCTCGCAATTAATAATAAAAAATTTTGACTTGTTTTTGTTTTGCTTAAAAGAAACCAATGTGCGAGAAATACAATTGGAAGAAAAATTAAGAATGATTGTGAATCAAAAAGCATTGAAGTCTTGTTTGTAATGATTGAGTCTCAGCGCGCAAAGATAGATATTTTTTTAACAAATAAATTAATTCACCCTATCAATTTGCCCGCCTTCAAAGAAATTGACTATATTCTTTGCAACCTCAATCTCCATTTCCATACGTGCAGCGTATGTTTTTGTTCCTGCATGAGGAGATAACACGACATTATCGAGTCCGATAAGCTCTTGCGGAATCTTCGGTTCGTTTTCAAAAACATCGAGACCAGCAGCATATATCTCACCGTTTTTCAATGCTTGGGCTAACGCTTGAGCATCGACCAATTGTCCGCGCGCTGTATTGATAAGAATTGCACTATTCTTCATTTTCTTAAACTCAACCTCACTCATTAAATGATAGGTTTCGGCTGTAGCCGGGGCGTTTAAAGAAATAAAATCAGATTCTTTTAGTAATGTATCGAAATCAACATAAACAGCATTGTATTTTTCCTCTATCTCCTTAGGCAAAGCATGTCTGTTATAATAGATAATTTTCATACCGGATGCAACAGCTCGACGCGCGACTGCTTGTCCGATACGTCCCATACCGTATATACCCAATGTTTGTCCATATAAAGGCATACCTAGATCTCCGTACAGGCTCCAATCTAGACGTGTATTATTATGTAACTTATGATTGTAATACGCCACTTTGCGAGCCGTTGCTAACATCAATGTAAAACATAGCTCTGCCGTAGGTTCAAGTACGGATTGAGGCGTATTGGTTACAGTAATACCTTTTGTTGCAGCGTAGTCCGTATCAATATTGTTATATCCCACGCCGAAATTAGCTATAAGCTTTAGATTACTCCCTGCATCTATCATCTCAGGATCGGTCTTGAATGAGAAGTTAGGTACAAAGGCGTCGACATCTGATATGCGCTCCATTATTTCCGATCTTGAGAATAATGGTTTTTCGGGATAAATCACTTCATACTTTTCATCAAGCGAAGCAAAGCCCTCTCTTATGAAGTTATGTCCCATTAATATCTTTTTCATAATCTAATTACTTTAGAGAATTCTTTTTTCAATAAGTATCTCGCGAACCTTTATCCAGTCAACATAAGGCCTCTCCGATTCAGGATCATCTGTTACTAGAGGGCACCCGAGATTTGCATCATCAATATAAAGATGCCCATATGCCTTTGGGGACGAAGTCCAGAAACGTTGTTTCGGATTTTTTTGCACACCATATAGCGGGATATTATTATCGGTGAACCACTGAACTGCTTCGGTTAATATTTTCTCCTCTACAACAACTTCCTGTCCGTCTATTTTCTTTTTACTTTTACGGTCACTCCTCATAGTGAAAAGGATCAATTTGTGACCCTTCTCTGTTAGTTCCTTCAAAACAGGTATTGCTCCTATATCTTTCCCTATTCTCGGGAATTCGTGCGACACACATGTGCCATCAAAATCTATACATATATCCATCATATTATCTATAACAGGGTATTACTTTATTTTGTTTAAAAAGGAAAACTCAGGCCAATAGGCCTGAGCTTTGTATATACATTTATCATTAACTAATAGAAAATCCTTTATTTCTCTATATTATTAGTACCGTTAATGTCGTCCTCAAGTCCATTTACTCCGTCCTTGAAGTTTTTAACGCCTTTGCCGATCCCCTTCATCAATTCAGGAATTTTTTTACCTCCAAATAAAAGTAAAACAACAATAGCAATAATAATTATTTCTCCAGTACCTAAATTACCTAAAAATAGAAGTGTGTTCATCGGGCTAAAATATTTAAAAGATTACATATTTATATTTAC
>NZ_JAEPKU010000030.1 GCF_016652235.1 Dysgonomonas sp. Marseille-P4677 | reverse complement strand
TTATCATATGATATTTAATTTTTCTATCATAGTTTGGTTATTCCCTATCATTTTTATGCTCCATGAATTTGAAGAGATCATATTTTTTAAATACTGGATAAATAAAAACAAGAATTTTCTTTTTAATAAATATCCCAAAATATCAAAGCGGTTCTTATCCCATTTTGAAAACTTGTCTACTCCGGCTTTTACAGTTGCAGTTGCCGAGGAATTCATATTATTAAGCATAATTACAATAGCGTCAGTTATTTTTGATATGTATTTATTATGGCTGGGCATATTTATGGGCTTTTTCATTCATCTGTTTACTCATTTGATACAGTGGATAATTATACGCAGATATATACCTGCTATTTACACTACATTTATCTCCTTCGCATACTGTATCTTTTCTTTAAACTATATGGTTAACAACAACATATTTCAAATAAAGGATATTCTTCTATGGACTATTATAGGCCTCGCCATTGTTTTTACCAATCTTATTATTGCCCATAAATTAGCCTTTTGGTTCGATAAAATCACAAAAAAATGAATCCAAATATAACCATCAGAGAAATACTCCTATCAGAAATTTACAAGTTGAAAGATATGCTATACGAAGCTATTTATCAGCCTGACGAAAAGGACCTTATACCTAGAAATGTATTAGAAATACCAGAAGTAAATGCTTACATAAAAGACTTTGGAAAAAGGGCCGACGACTATTGTTTAGTCGCAAATTTGGATGGCAAAATTATTGGAGCCGTGTGGGTTAGAGTTATATCAGACCAGATAAAAGGTTATGGCCATGTAGATGCCCAGACACCTGAATTTGCAATATCCTTATATAAACAATATAGAAATCAAGGAATTGGAACTCGTTTAATGACCCATATGATAGATTATTTGCGTAAAGTAGGATATAAACAGGCCTCATTAAGTGTACAAAAAGAAAATTATGCTGTACAGCTATACTTTAAAATGGGATTTAGTATCGTTAAAGAAGACAATGAAGACTACTTAATGATATTAAATCTAAATCTATAATATTCAGTTTATCCGATTTGAACTAAATATATTATAAAAATGGAACAAGCTTATTAAACTTATCTAAATTATATTGAAATAAGATAGGTTTAGGATAAGTCTTTACATTCTTACATTCATCTAATTTTACAACAGCTCCTGTAGATAACACCTTACGTTGAAAGTTTCTTCTGTCCAAAATTGTACCATGTAAAGCTTCATGTATATTCCTCAATTCGGTCATTGTAAACTTCTTAGGCAACATTCCATACCCAATTGGAATATATTCATCAATTACGCGTATTAACTTTATAGCCCTTTCAATTATAGACTTATGATCTGAATATAATGGAGGTAATTCTTCCCAATCAAACCATTTATAATTAGAAGGAAGCTCTATATCCTCATATCTAACGAATGCATAATACCCCAAGGTCAGGAATCGCTGCTGGTAAAACTCTTTACCTTCATGATCAGTGTTTCGCATATGCTCCTTTTTTAAATCTATATCTTCCCTATCTATATCACTAAAAAGATAGAATTGTTTATAAAAAGCCACATCTGATCCGATACTACTCCTTAATATCTTTTTTACAGCTTCGTCTGCGTTTTTTTCTTCAGCAAGCATAAATCCGCCCGGAAGATTCCACACTTTATTTAGGAATTTCTTTAATAATATTAGAATCTTATTTTTATGGTAGCCGATAATAACACAATCCAGAGAAAAACCGGGGTGATATACTTCCCCATTTACCATATTCAAATTTACTCTATTTAATAAAGAACCTTCTTTTTCCATTGCTTAGGCATTTTTTTACAAAAATAGGACATTAATATAAATATTGTAAGTCACCCGCAAATAATTTTAATTATATGTTTTTAAACATATCGTGCGTCAATTATGACACACGATAATATTCATATATTTGCTGCGTCAAGAGTGACACACTATTTATACATAACGAGATAATTAATTATTTAATATTTCCAAATAAATTAATTATTTCAAGAATCTGGGCAACACCAACAATAATCTGTAAGACAATTAATTTAAACTCTTACCTATCAATTTTAATTTAACGAATAACTAAGTACATCTTTTGCATTCAAATCCCATGTTTTATCTAACAAAACAAACTGGATTATAAAGGAAATTTCTTGGGAACTTACCTGACAGCAATAATATAGGCATAAAGGAAAGTATACTCCCATTTGTAAAAATCATTCACTCAATACATGATTGAATTGAATATTATATAGTCAACAAGTACCTGAGTAATATGCTCTAGACTTAATTGACTCAGCTAACAATAACTATTTTTTATAAAAAAAAGCACTACATCAATTAATATAGATTTTATTAACGATTATTATGAAAACAAAAATTTTAAGTATTGCGCTATTGGGTGCGAGTCTATTATGCTCAGCCCAAAATCCTCAAGATAGAGGATATTCACAAGTTACCAATACCAATGGCCCTACATTGGGTTATTCACCCACTTCCGGGGTCAAAATTATAACAATAAACGGCTTACACTTTAAAGACCTTAATAAAAACGGGAAGCTAGACAAATATGAAGACTGGCGATTACCAGCCGAAGAACGGGCTAAAGATCTGGCTAAAAGAATGTCGGTAGAACAGATTGCAGGATTAATGCTATATAGCATTCATCAAACTATACCTGCAAGTGAATCTGGATTCGGTTCAGGAAAATATAATGGGAAGTCTTTTAAACAAAGCGGAGCAAATCCATGGGATCTCACCGACGAGCAAAAGACATTTCTAAAAGACGACAATCTTCGCCATGTTCTTATTGTTGGTGTAGAAAGTCCGGCGACAGCTGCAAAGTGGAATAACTCGATGCAGGCATACCTTGAAGGTATTGACTTCGGTATTCCGGGAAATACAAGCTCCGATCCACGGCATGCAACATCTATTAATGCTGAGTTTAATGCTCGTGGCGGCGAAATATCACTATGGCCTAGCGAACTAGGTCTGGCTGCAACATTTGACCCAAGCTTAGTAAGAAAATTTGGAGAAATAGCTTCTGCTGAATATCGGGCTTTAGGTATAACTACAGCTTTGTCTCCGCAAATCGATCTATCAACCGAGCCTCGCTGGTTTCGCCTTGGCATGACATTCGGCGAAGGACCTCAATTGGTTACAGACATGGCACGTGCATATGTAGACGGTTTTCAGACGTCTACCGGTAAAGATGAAATTTTAGGTGGATGGGGATATCAAAGTGTCAATGCAATGGTGAAACATTGGCCTAGCGGTGGACCTGAAGAAGGTGGACGCGACGGACACTGGGCCTTTGGGAAGTTTGCCGTATATCCGGGAAATAACTTCGAAACACATCTGAAACCATTTACTGAAGGAGCTTTCAAATTAGATGGAAAAACAGGAATGGCTTCAGCCGTTATGCCTTACTATACAATATCTTACAATCAAGCCACAGACGGAACTAACCTGGGAAATGGATTTAGCAAATACATTATTACAGATCTGCTAAGAGAGAAATATGGATATGATGGAGTAGTATGTACAGACTGGCTCATTACAGGAAATGAAGGTAAAACTCCAGGTGATTTTGCGGGAAAACCATGGGGTGTAGAAGATAAAACTATTGCAGAAAGACATTACATAACATTAATGGCAGGTGTGGACCAATTTGGTGGTAATAATGTAATGGGGCCGATCATCGAAGCCTACAATATGGGAATCAAAGATCATGGGAAAGCGTATATGAAAGCTCGTTTTCAACAATCTGCGGTAAGATTGCTAAAAAACATCTTTAGACTTGGGTTATTCGAGAATGCCTATCTGGATCCGCAAGAAAGCTCACGTATCGTTGGCAACCCTGAATTTATGAAAGCAGGGTATGAGGCACAAATAAAGTCATCTGTTTTACTTAAAAATAAAAATAATGTTCTCCCTGTAAAAGAAAAAAAAACGGTATATATACCAAAAGTATATACTCCTGCAAATAAGAATTGGTGGGGAATATGGACTGAATCTAAGTTAGACTACCCTATTGCTATGGATATCGTTAAGAAGTATTATAACGTAACAACCAACCCGAATGAAGCTGATTTTGCCATCGTTTTTGTATCAAACCCAAAAAGTAGCGACGGTGGATACTCTGATCTAGACCGTAAATCCGGAGGAAATGGTTATGTCCCAATCTCATTACAATACAATCCCTATACTGCAACTGAAGCCCGCGAACATAGTATTGCCGCAGGAGATCCTGTCGTAGATCCATCTATTACGGATCGCTCTTACAATGGAAAATCAACTCGCACTAGTAATGCCAATGATTTGGATATTTTACTAACAACCAGACAAATGATGGCCAACAAACCTGTCATAGCCGTTATTAATGTAACCAATCCAATGGTATTCAATGAATTTGAAAAAGATATGGATGGTATTATTTTACGCTTCAGTGGTTCGGCGCAATCAGCTCTTGACATTATTTCGGGAAAATATGAACCATCTGGTCTACTTCCGATACAGATGCCAGCCAATATGTCTACTGTCGAAAAACAACTTGAGGACGTTCCATATGATATGGAATGCCATAAGGATACAGAAGGAAATATATACGACTTTGGATTTGGTCTTAATTGGAAAGGTGTGATAAAAGATGGTCGCACAGCTAAATACGCTAATAAAAAATAACGATTCCATAAAATATGAAAAATATAATTAGAAATACAAGTGTTGCACTTGCTTTGACTTTGTTCGGAATAAACTTGTACGCACAAAATGTACAGACAAAAGACTCAACCAAAGTTGTTCAATCCGAACAAAAAGCAGACCGTAACGTGATGCTCAATGCATCAAGTAATACTGGTCCACGTGATGTAAATATCGGTCTTCCGGCAAGTGTGGGAGGAACAACAGTTCAGGAGAATGGACTGCCGGTAGTATTCTTCTTCTGGCCTGAATTCCCGACGGCAGCATGGCGATCAGATGCCATGTTAAATAAGTTCCAACTACTGGATCTTAACCAGACAGCTCTTAATGTAGGCGATCTAGGTTTTTCGGTAAGTACTTATGACAATCTTGGAACAGATAAGTTTCAAGGAAAAGGTACTGTTAATTCCAATCATTTTGGATTGATACGAAACTCTATAAATATTAGCGGTCCAATTACAAAAAATGGCTTAAAGTTTTCAGCCGGGATGTACACCAGTCTCGATCCCGGATCATTCAAACCAGAAGGAGTTGACCGATATTATGGTGATAAAACTCAGATGTATAAGTTCGCCCTATCTCAAGACTATACCACCTCGTGGATAAAAGGGACTACATCTGTACTTTATAAGTATATCAATGCAAAGAACATCTCAAACAAAAACAGCCCGTTCATATATAAAACGAATGGAGAAGTAGAGGAATTGGATAATTTCAGATCCGGAAGAGATTCTTATTATGAAAATACAGGTAAGGTTGACCTAATTAATGCATCTACAGGTAAACACTATACTCGTGATATAGTAAATGACTATGGGTCTCGTTCAAATACCATCGATTTGATAAGTAATAATACCTTATCCAATGGCTTAAATGCAAATTTAATTTTGCGCTATCGTGAAGCTAAAGCAGGAATATTTGCTCCTTTCACAATGGGAATAGATCAAGCAAATTCGAGGGATGCATCTAAAGTAAGATATCAGTACGAGGATGGAACCCCATATACAGGAAATGCTCAGGGTATTTTTGTTTTGGCATCAAAACGTACTCCGATAAAGACGTTCATGTCACGATTTGAAGTTGGACGTAAATCCGGAAACCATGATTGGAAAATAGGAATCCAGGAATCGTATTATGGCGTGGATAAATTTACCACCGAAACAACCCAATACTATCAGGAAGTTGCGGCGAATCCGAATAAGCTAATCAGATATAATTATAATGATGAAAAAGGCATTTGGGCACAAGAAGGTGCCTCAAATACTCCGGGAAGCGGTAATTACAATGATAACATTTCACTCGAATATCATAATGGACATGAAAATAAACATGCTATCTACTTGATTGACAAATGGAATATTATCCCACAATTGGAGGTGACTGCGGGAGCAAGATTCGAATATCATGCCGTACGTGGAGATTATTTGGACAGAAGTATAAAAGATCCTGCTACAAATTTGCCCTATACCACAATAAATGCGCCTAAATTGAGGATTGATGATGATTGGTTCAAAAAGGCGTTTACATTAAATATTGTATACAAAATGACAAATAGATTCGGTTTGTTAGGCGAAGCAAGTTATAATGAGCAGGGAGGGCAATTAGAGAGTTACTCGTCAGGGAAAGATCCTAAGCTAAAAAAATCAAAGATTCCCGGAGCAGGTTTCGGAGTTTATTACAATCACCCACTTATCAGTCTGGTTTCAAAAGCGACTTATATAAAAAGAGACCAATATAGATCAACTGTAAACTTCATGAACCCGAATAATCCAAGTCAGATTGAAAGGCCAATGACACATTACGACATTGAAACAATTGGATGGACTACTGACGTTATTCTTAAGCCATTTAGTGGGTTCGATCTTCACCTCTTATTCACTTATCAGGCTCCTAAGTATAAGAACTACTCAGGTACAGTTTCTTTTGCTGATGGAACAGTAAGCAATTACAATTTCAGTGATAAAAATGTAACAGCTATATCCAAAGTTTTAATAGAAATAGATCCAAGTTATACATACAAAGATTTGAGAGTATGGGGTAGCGCACGTTACTTTAGCAAACAGTATATGAATAAACCAAATACGTTGCACTTCGCTCCTCGTTGGGAAACATTTGCCGGGGTTAGCTATAAACTAAGTAAAAGTGTAGACGTTAGTTGTACTTTTGTTAATCTTCTCAATCAGAAAGGGGCATCAGGATCTATCAGTGATGCAGATTTAATCCTAACAAAAGAGGATGCTGCAAAGAAAGACAATACAATCATGTCGGGCTCATATATCCGTCCGTTTACTGTTGAATTTGGTTTGAATTATCGGTTTTGATTCATATTCATAATAAATTAATGTAATTAAACACTCCCTTCGGTAATCTGGCCGAAGGGATTTTTTATTTTCCTTCTATAGGTAACCTCTATGTTACCATCCTTTCTGAAAGAATTAACAATCAAAGTAGTTCTAAGTTTGTATATTTAAAGAATCTATTTATTAACGAAAAAGTGTAATTGTTTTAAAACACTTATTTCTTCCTTGATGTTATAATTAAGGAGAAAAATAGGCAGTTGAAAAAAGGAAAACATCAAAATACAGTTAAATTATGAAAACTACTATCCTAATAGCTCAATCATACGGACAAGCCGATGTCCTAGAATATTACACTCAGGAACTACCAAAATTAGCTTCAGGCATGACCCGCATTCAAGTAAAAGCAGCAGGAATCAATCCGATCGATGCAAGAAGAATGACCGGAGAATTTAAACATTCTGCTCTTCCTCAGACTTTCGGAACAGAATTTTCCGGCGTAATTGTCGAGGTCAACTCAAATTTATCAAGCTGGTCGATTGGAGATGAAGTGCTAGGATCGGGAGGCTCATTTACTCATGCCACAATAATTGATGTTCCTAACGAGAATCTGATAAAGCGCCCACAATCAATAAGCTGGGAAGTAGCAGGATCGTTAGCCGGAGCATCTCAGACTGCTATGACTATTTTAGATGAAATAGGAAAAGTTAATTCTCTATTAGTTCATGGGGCTTCCGGTGGTGTTGGCTCCATAACGGTGCAACTTGCCAAAAGCCGAGGAATAGAAGTCGTCGCAACTGCATCTGCCAGAAATCAAGAATATTTGAAAAGTCTCGGTGTAACCCCAATCATTTATGGGCAAGGACTTACCGAACGGCTAAAAGAAATACACCCAGATTTGTTTGATGCTTCAATAGATATGTCCGGAACAGAAGAAGCTGCTCAAACCTCCTTGGAATGTGTAAAACCCGATGGTTTTATAGGATCTATTGCGGGTAAAAGACTTTCTTCACCTCGTATTCAGGCTGTTTGGGTCAAAAGAAATCCTTCGAACCTAAAATATGTTGTAGATGGAATTGCCGAAGGTCATCTTAAGTGGAATGTAGATGAGAATAACATTTATCCTTTTGAGAAGGCTGCTGATGCATATGACAATATCCTTAAAGGACATACAAGAGGTAAAATTGTACTGGTATTTTAATTTGTAATAAATATGATGCTGTCAGAATGGCAGCATCATTTCCCTAATATTCGTTTTCGATGGGTTATTCCCCAATCAACGAGCTTTTGCGTTATTATACCCGTACTTTTACCATATTCCGTAATGGCATATTCAACTGTTACAGGTTTACCTGAGATTACTTTTCTAGAAACCAGTTCGTTTTGCTCCAGATCCTTTAGTTCTTTAGAGAGCATTTTAGCCGATATACCGCTAATTCCACGTTCTATTTTTTTGAATGTATTATCATTATTCTCATTTGCTGTCAAATAATGTAATATTTGCAATTTCCATTTACCACCTAATATATCTAATGTATCTCGCATGGCCAACAGATTCTGATTGCACACTGCTAAATCTGGATTATTATTCATAGCTGTAGTTACCTTAATGTTACTAGTTACCCTCGAGTAACTTGATGCAAATATACAACCTTTTGGCCTTGTTTTTGACGATCTATAACTATAAGATCATACTTTATAAGATATGATGTCAACTGAAAATAAAAAAGGAGAATTATTATGAAAATAAAAAAAATTACAAAAGTAGTAGGTACCTTAGATGTAAGGGATCCATTTATATTGGCGGCAAGTCATTATGATAAATATCCAGAAGGCAATGGCAATATGGCACCTAAGTTTTATATTCCGGGAAGACAAAAAGGTAGTGATTTTGATCGGAATGCACCATGGCGAATGTATCATGGCGACAAAGTACCGGGATTTCCTCAACACCCTCATCGTGGGTTTGAGATTGCCACTATCATTCCTGAAGGCTATGCCGATCATTTCGATTCTAAGGGAACACACGGGCGTTATGGGGAAGGTGACGTTCAACTGATGAGTGCCGGGTCAGGGGTAATGCACTCCGAAATGTTTCCTTTATTAAATGATGATAAGGAAAATACATTACGACTATTTCAGATATGGATAAATCTTCCAGCTAAAAGCAAGATGACAGAGCCAAACTATAAAATGCTTTGGAAAGAAAATATTCCTGTCGCAAAAATCGAAAATCCATCCGGAAATAATGTAGAGATTAAAGTCATATTAGGGGAATACTATGGAGTAAAAGCTCTTGGTGCATTAAAAAGCTCTTGGGCCACCGATGAGAATAACCATGTTGGAATAGCCTTGATAGAGATGGAAGCCAATACTGAATTCAAGTTAAAAGGCATCTCATCTACTATGAACCGCTTCTTATTTCACTACGAAGGATCCGAACCTGTCAGTATTGAAGGGACTGATTTACAAGAAGGATATTTAGCCGATTTATTGGGTGATCAAGAAATTATTATTAAAACCGGCAAAGCCCCCGCAAGATTACTCTTACTAGAAGGAGAACCCATTAACGAACCTATTGCTGCATATGGACCATTTGTCATGAACACCAATCAGGAACTACAAGAGGCATTTGATGATTTCCGTAAAACAGAATTTGGAGGATGGCCATGGGGTGAGAAAGAATCGGACATCATTATAGACAAAAGTAAAGGACGTTTTGCCAGCTATCAATTTGGGAAGGTAATCGACAAACCTCATGAATGATCTTTCAACTTATTATAAGATTCATCATCTCAACATATAAAGGGATACAGCCCTTTATATGTTGAATATTTCCAAGTAAATCAAACTCAATTATATATAGACAATTTTAAACTAAAATTTATGAGAGAAATCGTTTTAATTACAGGTGCAAATGGATTAGTAGCAGGCCATACAGCTAAAATTTTGAAAAACAATTATGACGTGAGGTTTCTTACCAGAAATCCGAAACAAAAAAACGAATATAAATGGGATCCTGTGAACTGGGAAATAGATGATAAAGCATTAGATGGGGTTAGCTATATTATTCATCTTTCAGGTGCCAAGATTTACGATGGTACACCACTTACTGATGAGAGAAAGAAGTTGATATGGGACACTAGAGTCGGAGCGAGTGAGCTTCTATTGGAAAGGATAAAGAGTAAAAATATAAGACTAAAAGCATTCATATCCGCTAGCGCTCTAGGCCACTACGCATTCACAGACAATACTATCGCTATTGATGAAAATGGAAATATCGCTACAACTTATGAAGCAGAACTCACTGTCGGATGGGAAAAGGCAGCAGATCAATTCAAGATAGATGGAGTTGTAGACCGTGTTGTTAAACTACGCATATGTCTTGTTCTTGGCAAAGAAGGCAGTTTATTCTTAGGCTTTAAAGACAAATTAAAAAACGATCCTGATAAGTTTAAAAATATAGAAGGAGGCACTTATTTTCCTTGGGTACATGCGGATGATATGGGGGGGATGTTTGCCTACGGAGTGACAAACAATACTCTTGATGGGGTATTTAATACTACGGCTCCTGATACAACAAGTCAAGAAGCCATTTTCAAGATGATGTATTATTTGGACAAGCAAGATATCACAGCCTTTGAAAAGGTGGACACTTCTTTCACCGGGAAACATCTAACTTCAGCTAAAATTGAGAAAACAGGATTTAAATTCAAATATCCTGATATCAAATCAGCATTGGAGAACCTAATGAAATGATAGATATAGAAAAAGTATTTGTATAATAAGTAAAAATATGGGCAGAGTTATTCACAATAATAACTCTGCCTTGTTCTTAGCCCAAAAATTAAACTCTAGTACTACTATTTAATCTTTATTTCATTATAAAATCCTATAAGATCAAAAGATAAGAAAACCCGGGAAGATATATCTGATCTTATTTCTTTTCCAAAAGAAGTAAGATCCCAAACAGTCTTTACCGTATCATATGAGATATTTGAAGAGTTAAAGAAATAATACATACTAATTGAACGACGCAAAGCTTTGCGCCATTATGAAAAGCCTTTTAGATTAATCCATATATTAAATAATTAACTTTGGCTAAGATATTCTATAAAATCACCAGAATAAATTATAAGATGAAAGCATTAACAAGAAAAACAGTATCAAACAGACAATACCCGGAACGTATCATCCAGTTTGGTGAAGGCAACTTTCTCCGGGCTTTTGTCGACTGGATTATCTGGAACATGAATCAGAAAACAGACTTCAATAGTAGTGTAGTAGTTGTACAACCAATAGCCAATGGCATGGTTGATATGCTCAACTCGCAGGACGGGTTATATCATCTTATACTAAAAGGACTTGAAAAAGGCGAAGCAATATACAATATACAATTAATAGATATTATTAGTCGCGGGCTAAATCCATATACACAATTTAAAGAATACCTGGAGCTAGCCGAGAATCCGGATATGAGATTTATTATTTCGAATACGACTGAAGCCGGTATTGCTTTCGACCCTAATAATAAATTCGAAGATACACCAGCAAATAGTTATCCGGGAAAATTAGTCCAACTACTATATCGTCGTTTCGAACGGTTTAATGGAGCAAAAGATAAAGGTTTGATCATTTTCCCTTGTGAACTTATCTTCGAAAATGGCCGGGTATTGAAAGAATGTATTAATAAATACATAAAACATTGGAATCTGAGTGAAGAGTTTAGTGCATGGTTTGAAGAAAGTTGTGGTGTATATAGTACGTTAGTAGATCGTATTGTACCGGGTTATCCTCGTGAAATTGCAAATGAAATAAAAGAAAAAATTGGATTTGATGATAATTTACTCGACGAAGGTGAGATCTTCCATCTTTGGGTCATCGAAGCTCCGGAGAAAGTCGCTGAAGAGTTTCCTGCTGATAAAGCTGAGTTGAATGTTATTTTTGTTCCAAGTGAAGAGCCATACCATGAGCGTAAAGTAACTTTACTAAATGGACCACATACGGTATTATCGCCTGTAGGTTACCTTGCCGGACTAAATACTGTACGAGAATGTGTTGAAGATGACGTTATCGGGGCATTCGTACGCAAAGTAATGTTTGATGAGCTACTTCCAACTCTCAATTTGCCAGAAGATGAATTAATACAATTTTCTAACGATGTATTAGACCGTTTCCGTAATCCTTACGTAAAACATTTGGTCACAAGCATTATGCTCAATTCTTTTCCCAAATATAAGACTCGGGATCTTCCCGGACTAAAAACATACTTGAAACGTAAAGATAAACTACCCGATGGTTTGGTATTGGGACTTGCAGCTATCATTACCTATTACAAAGGTGGTAAACGTGGTAATGATGAGATAGTAATACAAGATGATCAGCGGATTATCGATTTATTACAACATCTTTGGAAAACTGGAGACACTAATCAAATAGCAAAAGGTGTACTTGCAGCCGATTTTATTTGGGATGAAGATCTTAACGACATACCAGGACTTACTGATAAAGTATCCAATTATTTGGAAGCTATTCAAAAAAGAGGCATGCTGAACGTAGTTAAAGAAATACTTATATGAATAGAACGATAAAGATCAACCCTATCGACAATATTGTAGTGGCTGTTGAAGAAATGATAGCCGGAGAAGAAATATCAATAGACAATAATAATATTATCCTCTTAAATGATATATCGGCCGGACATAAAATTGCTTTAAAAGATTTTGAATATGGAGATCACATTATCAAATATGGCTCTCCTATCGGGCATGCTTGTGAAGCAATCAAAAAGGGTAGTCTGGTTAATGAAAAAAATATAAAAACTAATCTTGAGGGAATATTAGAATATAACTATATACCGACTATTACGCCTTCACCAGAAGAAAACAAAGAACTTACATTTAAAGGCTATCGTCGCAAAAATGGGGATGTAGGTATTCGTAACGAAATATGGATTATCCCTACTGTAGGATGTGTAAATGGTATTATAAACGCATTGGCAGAGGAGCTACGCCGCGAAACAAATAATAAGGGAGTAGATGCCATTGTTGCTTATCCACATAACTATGGCTGTTCTCAGTTGGGAGATGATCACGAAAATACACGAAAAGTTTTACGCGATATGGTTCTTCACCCAAATGCAGGAGCCGTGCTAATAGTTGGACTTGGATGTGAGAATAATCAGCCTGATACCTTCCGCGAAATGTTAGGAGATTATGACAAAGACCGAGTTAAATTCCTTGTTACACAAAAAGTCCGAGACGAACATGAAGAAGGGATGAAACTTCTTCGCGAATTATATGATTTGGCCTCAAAAGATGAGCGAACCGAGGTGCCTCTGAGCGAGCTCAAAATAGGTTTAAAATGTGGTGGTTCTGATGGTTTTTCTGGAATTACAGCAAATCCTTTATTGGGTACATTCTCCGATTTTTTAGTTTCGCAGGGTGGCACAACAGTACTAACCGAAGTTCCTGAAATGTTTGGTGCTGAAACAATATTAATGGGGCGCAGCCTTAACAAAGAGGTCTTTGATAAAACAGTCCATCTTATTAATGACTTTAAAGAGTATTTTATCAGTAATAATCAACCAATATACGAGAATCCTTCGCCAGGTAACAAAGCGGGAGGAATATCCACCTTAGAAGAAAAATCACTTGGCTGTACACAAAAGTCAGGAACATCTGAAGTCAGGGATGTCCTGATGTATGGGGATCGACTAAAAACTAAAGGATTAAATTTACTTAGCGCACCCGGGAACGATCTGGTAGCCAGTACAGCCCTTGCTGCGGCAGGGTGTCACATTGTTTTATTTACTACAGGTCGTGGAACTCCTTTCGGAACGTTTGTTCCTACTATGAAAATATCGACAAACAGCCGTTTATATAACGACAAACCGGGTTGGATAGATTTTAATGCAGGCACACTTCTTGAAGGAGAAACAATGTCTTCTCTGAAAGAACGTTTCATAGAATATATAATAGAGACAGCAAATGGAAATAATGTAAATAACGAGAAAAAGAATTATAGAGAAATCGCTATTTTTAAAACTGGAGTTACGCTTTAAAACTTCAGGAACTCTCTTAATACAGCCTCTTGTTCATCACCTATATTTGCCCATCTCGCTACAATCTTCCCTTGTTTATCTATTAAGATAAAAGTTGGAAGATATTCTACATTATAATTATCTGAGAGATCTTCATCAAACAAGCGGCCATCTGAATTAGTTGCAGCAAGAATCTGGGGCCATTCATTTAGGTTGTATTTATCAATTGCTCGAAACCAGTTATTGCTATTTTCATCCGAGGATATCCCGATAATCTGTAATTGTGCCCGACTATACTTAGTATGTATATCTTTCAGTTTTGGTATTTCTTTTATACACGGAGCACACCAACTTGCCCAAAAATCTAAAAGAACATAACTCTTTCCCCTAAAGTCTGATAACCTGACCATATTCCCTAATGAATCCTTTTTGACAAAATCGGGGGCTATATCACCCACCAAGGCACTAACAGTTTTCCCCTGTTGTAAAATCTGTCTATAGCTAGTTTACCCATCAGACTTGTTTTCAAATTTTCGGATAAGCTGTTATAAACTGATAAGATTGTATCTTTACCTACAAAATCGAACTTTGATGCACGATACAATAAAGCAGGGGAGATTTTATAGCTCTTATGCTTTGAAGCAAAATCGATATATACCTTGTGTTTTTCCTTATTAAGGAGAATCATTTCAGCTGAGTTGCTATGAATTATATTTAACAAACTATCTATTATGGATGAGTTGTCCGGCAACTGCATTTGATTAATCCGGTTAAATTCATTAATCAGATCAACCATAACATTTGACTTCTCATCCATTAATCTTTCGTAGGAGCCTACCGCCTTCTTTATTTCTTCATTTTCTTTATCCACTCCGGTCCCTGATAATCCGTATGTATAGGGCTGTTTTGCATCAATATTTAACTTCATCGAACAAGGTTCTATATACAATTCAATCCCCTTACTATCAAAATTTAAATAAGCTAATGTCAGACCCTCCAGTTTTCCTTTAAAAATAAATTTGCCATCAATAATTTTTGCGGTATCACATATCTCATACCATTCATTATTCTGCAATGAATAATAATTTAGATATATACTGTCCAAGGTTTTGCCCCCTTCTATAGAACCTTCCAGTACAAAACTATCTGATACAGACTTATTACAACTTGCAACTATAATTAGTAATAAACTAAAGAAAACAACCCGATTTATCATAAGATTAAGATTTGTAGACACTTTGACTCTTACCTCTAGAAACGTTTACATTCTAATTATTATTGCATCTAGCAGTTATTATATTAATTTATTATTCAGTCAATTATCGTCCAAGTATACAATATGATCAATAAACCAGAATAAAACACGAAACAGGCGATGAGGTAGAATACTGTAGAAATAGCAATCATCAACAATTTCCAAGAAAGTGAGAAAAGAGATTTGCATTATATTATTTTCAGGAGATTGGTTTATTGCATTTAAAACAAACTTTCAAATAATGCCCCTAAAAATCAATAGGCTGTATGTTATAAAACCTACAGCCTATTATCGTGTCTTTGTTGTCTCACTAAGATTCGAACTTAGACAGGCAGATCCAGAATCTGCAGTGCTACCATTACACCATGAGACAGTATTGTTTGCTACCGCAAAGTAACAAACAATATTTTTATTTCGCAATCAATAAGAAATAGTTTTTCTTTCCTTTTTGTGCTATGATATATTTTCCTGCAAGCAGATTAGATGAATTAATTACATCATCAAAATTTTCTAATTTTTCTTTATTAATCATTACACCTCCTGACTGTACAGTCTTTCTCATTTCTCCTTTTGAAGGAAAAACAGTTGCTTTTTCAGTCAATATATCTACAGCTTTGATTCCGACAGCTAATTCATCTTTCGAAATATCAAATGTAGGGACGCCTTCAAATACCTGAAGGAATGTTTCTTCGTCCAATTTCTTCAATGCGTCGGTAGTCGCATTCCCAAAGAGTATATTAGAAGCCTCCACGGCTTGCTCGTAATCCTCTTCTGAGTGAACCATAACTGTAACTTCTTTAGCTAACCTTTTTTGTAACGGACGTAAATGAGGAGCAGCTTTTTGTTCAGCAACTAAAGCTTCAATTTCCTCTTTATCAAGAGCCGTAAATATTTTTATATATTTCTCAGCATCCTCATCACTTACATTCAACCAAAATTGATAAAATTTGTAAGGTGAGGTATATTTTCTTTCAAGCCAAACGTTTCCTGATTCGGTTTTACCAAACTTAGTTCCGTCTGCTTTTGTAATTAAAGGACAAACCAGAGCAAAGGCTTCACCTCCTGCTTTACGGCGGATAAGTTCAGTTCCTGTAGTTATATTACCCCATTGATCGGAACCACCCATCTGAATACGACAACCTTTTGTTTCATATAAGTGGAGATAATCATATGCTTGCATCAATTGATAAGAAAACTCTGTAAACGACATGCCTTCTGACGCTTCTCCGCTCAACCTTTTTTTCACGGAATCTTTAGCCATCATATAGTTTACCGTAATGTGTTTTCCTATGTCCCGGATAAAACTCAAAAACGAGAATTCTTTCATCCAGTCATAATTATTTACCAACAATGCCGCATTTGGCCTGTCTGATTCGAAATCGAGAAACTTAGCAAGCTGTTTCTTTATCGACTCCTGATTGTGACGAAGTGTGGCTTCATCTAACAGATTACGTTCGGACGACTTCATCGAGGGGTCTCCAATCATACCTGTTGCACCACCGATAAGGGCTATAGGGCGGTGTCCTGCTCTTTGGAAATGCTTCAGTATCATTACACCGACCAAGTGTCCGATATGTAGTGAATCGGCAGTAGGATCAATACCTACATATCCCGAAGTCAGTTCCTTTTGTAGCTGTTCTTCCGTACCCGGCATGATTTCCTGTATCATACCTCTCCATCTTAGTTCTTCAACAAAATTCATCGAATTGGTTTAATTAATTACGCAACTTTATTTTAGTTAGTGTGCAAAAATACGACCTTTTTCGGAAAGAAAAAATTTATGAGACCATTTAGTAATCGCTTAACAATCATAAAAACAGAAGAAATAATTATACATAGTTATACCTTCAAATTAAAAGCAGAAAATAGTAAAAAAGGTTTAAACCCCATTACTTATCAATTTTTCTGTTAAAAAAGTCATACCATATTGATGTTATTTATTAGATTCGCATCTTTAGTTTTCATAAGGAGATAAATGGATAAGCAATTTGATCATACCAAAGTTCTGATTGATGAGGCTACATTGAAAGAATTCTTCAATGCCTACTTTGACGATATCTGCACTTTTCTAAACTACTATACACACAACAAGCAGCTCATCGAAGATATCATTCAGGATATTTTCATCAAGCTATGGGAAGAAAGAGACACTGTAAATATATTCTTCATTAAAACATATCTTTACAATGCAGCCCGGAACAGGATGCTTAATCATTTACGCAATGAGCAAAACCGATCTGCATTACTTGACGAATGGGCCAATAGGGAAATAGAAAAACAAAAGGCAAAAGACTGTGTAAATATGGAGGAGTTTAGCCTGATATATCAACAGGCTATAAATGATTTACCCGAAAAATGCAGGGAAATATTTATCTTAAGTAAAGAATACAGTAAAACCTACCGTGAAATTGCCGAAACCAAAAACCTATCTATAAAAACAGTAGAAGCCCAAATGTCTATTGCTATAAAAAGGGTCAGAGATTATATTTTAAAATACTATAGTCGTCCAAACAGTGCACTCCCTCTAATTACAGTACTAATTGCAACACAAGGCTATCTTTTCTTTGATTAGTAGAACCTACTGTTTCCAACCTTTTTCAAAAAATGTCAAATCCTTTTAGGGGTATTCAGTCCCTTTACGTGTCTAATAATTAAAGTAAGCAGAAATATGAATAATTCTCACATACCATACGAAAAGATTGCAAAATATATCAGGCAAGAAGTTTCTGCTAGCGAGAAGCTTGAGATCGAATCGTGGGTTAATTCATCCGTTGAGAATAGCCGGCTATTTGACCAACTTCTCAACGAATGGGAAAATATCTATGATAGTCCCGAACTATTTGTACAAGCAGATAAAAATAAAATATGGACTAATATATCATCCCAAATACAAACTGCTATACCGAAAAAATTATACACCAAGCGGTTCCTTATCAAAATTGCAGGTGTAGCTGCCATGCTGGCGCTTATAATAGGAATCGCATCTACTTTCTTTGTTAAATCGACGATAGAAACAGTGGCGTCAAGTCAATCCATTACTACTATTGAAACAATGCTGGGACAAAAAATGCAAATGACCCTACCGGATGGAAGTAAAGTATGGCTTAATTCTGATTCTAAGCTGACTTATAATGGCAACTTCAATAATTCTGACCGCATTGTTAATCTGGAAGGAGAAGCTTTTTTTAATGTTTCGAAAAACGAGCAGAAAAAGTTTATCGTGAAAACATCCAGTGTTGATGTAGTCGTAAAAGGTACATCCTTCGACGTATCTGCATATCGCGACGAGAAACAAATAAGTATCTCGCTATTGGAAGGCAAAGTTGCTATTACAGATAAAAATGGTAAACATATGACAGATATGAAACCGAATGAATTAGCAATTATATCTCGGCAAAATCTAAGATATACTCTATATAAAGAAAATGCTGAAACATATCGTGCATGGGTTAATGACCAATTAATCTTTTACAATGCCGATATATACGAGGTAACAAAAAAGCTTGAACGTTGGTATGGTATCAATATTACCCTGGTAAACCCTGACGAAAGACAAAAGTATACATTCTCGGTAAAAGCTGAATCGTTACGTGAATTGCTTGAACTATTTAATAAGATTACGCCAATTGATTATAAAATAAACGGAAAGGAGGTAGCCATTATTCGTAAATAACCTTAAGTATCTAAATTATATTATTAAAACACAAAAAATAGCCTTTTACTCTAGAGGATAATAATCTGATCCTCACCACATATTAATTAACAATATAAATAAATTTGTTATGCAAAGAAAAACACTTTCACTTTGCGTCTTGTTTCTTACATGCTTTGCACTTTCGGGATTTTCACAAAGCAAAGAAAAAATAGACCTTTCATTAACCAATGTAACCTTAAAAGAATTTTTCTCGACTGTAGAAAAAAAGTTAGGATATTCATTTATGTACAGTAATGTAGACATAGATGACAATAAACAAATTTCGATAAATGAAAAATCCGGTACTATAAGATCTTTACTTGACAAAGCCTTTAAAAACTTACCTATCAAGTATGAGATAACTGCAAATAAGATTGTTCTTACCAAAGCTGACACGATAGTCCCTCTGCAATCCTCCCAAAAGAAGGTAAAAGGGAAAATTGTTGACGATACAGGCGAACCAATTATTGGAGCTAGTGTAGTGGTCAAAGGAACAACTAAAGGTACTGTTACCGATATAGATGGAGATTTTGACCTGGAAGCAACTCCGGGGGAAACTCTTCTCATTTCGTATGTCGGTTTTGAAAAACAGGAAATAAAAATTGGTAATCAAACTACATTCGATATTAAACTGAAAGAAGATAGTAAAATCCTTGATGAAGTAGTAGTTATCGGATATGGTACATTAAAGAAAAGTGACCTTACCGGAACACTTAGCTCTGTAGACACGAAAGATCTGGTTACAAAAGCGACCAGCAATCCGGTTGAAGCTCTACAAGGTGTTGTCGCGGGTGTAAATATTCAAAAAAACAGTGGCCTTGCCGGAGCTGGAGCTTCTGTGAAAATCCGTGGGGTCAGTACATTTGGAGATAACGAACCTCTTTATATTATAGATGGCTTTCCCGGTTCGATTACGTCTGTAAATCCAAACGATATAGAGTCGATGGAAATACTTAAAGATGGCGCAGCCGCAGCGATCTATGGTTCGGTTGCCGCCAACGGCGTTATCATTGTTACAACCAAAAGTGGGAAACAAGGAAAAATACAAGTAGATATAAACAGTTATGCCAGCATAACATCAACAGCTAAAAGGTTGGAGCTTCTCGATGCAAACGGATATATAACTGTACACAAACGTATGTATGACGAATATAACAAATATGCGTCCAAACCTGCTACCCTACCCGATTATCTTTCAAATCCGGGAACAAATGATACTAATTGGCAAGACGAAGTATTCCGTACCGGCTTTTCTACAACACAAAGTGTAGCTGTACGCGGCGGACAGGATAATACAAGATATTCCCTATCCACTAATATTACAAATGAGAAGGGAATAGTTATATCCAATACCTTTACTCAACAAAATGCGAGAATGAAGATAAGCACGAAAAAAAATATTTTCTCTATCGATGGTAACCTTGCATTTACAGCTACTAAAAGTCGTGCGCCTCGCTTCAGTCTGAAAGAAACATATATGATTTCCCCTCTTGTTCCCGTATACGATGCTAACGAGGAAGGTGGTTTCGCCCTTACAAATTGGGGAGGAATACCTAACAATGTTAATGTCATTGCTGATGACCACTATAAGAACAATTGGACCAAAAGTCAGGAAATAGCAGCTAATATAGCCGTTGGTGCAGATATCTATAAAGGCCTGACTTTCAAAACAAGCTATTCATACAGAGGAAATAATGAACAATATTATTTCCATCGTCCAGCCTATACATCTGATGTGAAAAATGTATATGAATATCCGTTTTATCGTGAAAGAAGATTATACTGGGACGAACAGGTATTTGACAATCTATTGAATTACAGCAACAAGTTTGACAAACACTCTGTAAATGCGATGCTGGGAACATCTCTTACATTAACATCATCCAGTTGGAATATGGTCGATGTAGAAGGTAAAAAAACTGTTTATTCTGTAAATAACGGAAATATTATAACGAATGAAGTTGCCGAAGGTTTTTCCGATCCATATTTTATGACTATCGGGGCAGGAAGAGGAGGTACATTCTCGGCTGATGGTACTAAATACAACTATAATCGCATGTCTTACTTCGGACGTATAAACTATTCTTTTGACAGTAAATACCTATTTCAATTCACCTTACGCAGAGATGGATCATCTAAATTTGGTAAAGACAGCCGTTACGGGAACTTCCCTTCTGTGGCTCTCGGTTGGAGAATAAACGAAGAAGCTTTCTTCCCTGAAAACACTCCTGTATCGAACCTTAAGTTAAGAGCTAGCTGGGGAAAACTTGGAAATGAAGTTGCATTGGGTTACTATGATCATCAGGCACTGATATCAACAAGCAATAGTCTATATATGGGCTATGTACAAGGATCGGGAAATCCTTGGCCTGGAAGTAGTGCTACCGGACTGGAAAATCGATTATTAAAATGGGAAGTAACTGTTTCTAAAAATATAGGTCTTGATTATGGTTTTTTAAACAACCAGATTACAGGAACAATAAACTATTATAATAACACAACTGAAGACCTTCTTATCACAAAAAAAATGGCTCCATCGTCAGGACTAGACGATCCTATTCTAAACGTTGGTAAAATGCGAAACAGCGGACTTGAGTTCGAATTTAACTACTCAAAAAATTCCGGAGATTTTAAATACAATCTAGGGATGAACTTATCCACATTAAATAATAAGATGATCTCACTGGCTGACGAAGATCAGATATTATATGGCGACGGTTTAAAATTCGGGACTGAACACTTTCCAAACCAAACAAGAGTAGGAAGGCCTATCGGAGCATTTTATTTATATAAGACGGCAGGTATTTTCCAAAACGAATCAGAAGTATCTGCCCATGTAAACAAAAACGGAGAACTTCTGCAAAGTAATGCTAAACCGGGAGATATTCGTTTTGTAGACATCAACGGGGATGGTACTATCGATGATGATGATAAAGAATATTGTGGAACAGGAATGCCTAAAGTAGAGGTAAATCTAAATTTGGGAGCTTCATACAAAGGCTTTGACGCTATGGCACTAATTGGTAGTGGCTGGGGACATAAACTTTATAATGGCAACAGATATTTTTATGAAAGCATGAGTTCCGGATCAAACTTTTTAGCCAGCACCCTCAATTCTTGGACACCTCAAAATACGAATACTGATATTCCACGTGCTGTATTACAAGACCCTAACGGAAACTCAAGAGAGTCGGACAGATTTCTTGAATCAGGAGACTTTATTCGTTTACGCCAGGTACAATTAGGTTATACATTACCTAGAAAACTATTAAACTCTATGAAATTAGAGAATCTGAGAATATATGTTAGCGGTGAGAATCTTCTCACTTGGACAAAATATGATGGGATTGATCCTGAATTTGCACCTTCTAGCGACAGCGACAAATCTAAGAGTCTGAATACAGGTGTAGACAGGTATATATTTCCTTTCACTCGCTCTTATGTTTTTGGCCTTCAGGTTACATTCTAAAATAAACGGCTATCGAATTATAAAAATACTATACCAATATGAAAAAATTATATATAATATTGTCTTTCCTATTTGCAGGAATATACCTTACCTCCTGCGATGATCGCCTCGATATGGAATCTCCGGACCAATTAACCTCAAGTAATTTCTGGCGCAATCAAGCCGATGCTGAAAGTGGCTTGGCTGCAGCATATTCCAAATTGGAATGTGCAACCGAAACATGGGAATTTGCAGAAGTAAAATTCCCGGTGGAAGCATATAGAGAAGATCTGTGTAACATCGGTAGTGATGCTCTGAATTATCCTACATGGGTAGACTTATACAATTTCACGTATACTAATGGCAACAGCCAGTTTTCAATGTATTGGGAAATTACTTATCGAGGCATATCCCATACTAATCAGGTATTAGCCAAAGTTCCGGATATAAATATGAACACTGAATATAAAAACCAAATACTGGCAGAGGCTCACTTTTTAAGAGCTTATTACCATATGAAGTTACTTCTTAACTGGGAAAAAATCATCATCAGAGATGAATATATAACCAAAGAAGAACAAATAAGCAAGCCTCTATCGGATCGATCTGAGGTATGGGATTTTATAGTAAATGAATACGAAGAAGCTGTAAAACACCTTCCTTTGCAACAAACACCCGAACATATAGGACGTGCAACAAAAGGTGCAGCTTATGCATATCTGGGCTACTCATATTTAACTAGAGCTTACGAAGAGACAGCTAAAAAGAACGAATATCTGAATAATGCTGAAACAGCGTTCAAAAGTGTGAAAGGATATGAATTAGAAGCAAAGTTTCTTTCTATGTTTGATGGGACAAATAAAAATAGCAAAGAGTCTATTTTTGAATTACAATTCACAGATAATACATCCAATGGTGCTGCATATAGAACAGCTTTGCATAAATGGATTGCAACAGGTGAGATAGGCGGATGGGACGAAATTTCCCCTAATCAGATATTGATAGATGAATTCAAAAAAGAGGGAAAAATCGCTACAACAGGATTGTACGATTCTCGCTTGTATCAAACAGTATTTTTCAACGATCCTTATTTCAACGATCCTTCGACAAATATGGTATATGGTTCTACATATAACGAAAGATTTGGGGCCGGATCAGATAAGGCTGCCTTTAGAAAATATATTCCTGCAACGTGGGAGGATATGCAAAAATCGAGAACAGCCGTAAACCTCCCTCTTATGCGTTACGCTGATGTATTACTCCTATTGGCTGAAACCTTAAACGAACAAGGAAAAGCCGGTGAAGCTATCCCTCTTATTAACAAAGTTCGCGCAAGAGCAGACATGCCTGAAATACCGGCAAACTCAACTCAAGAGTTCGTAAAGAAACAAATAGAGCACGAGCGTATACTGGAATTTGCTTTGGAGAATACACGTTTCTATGATTTAAGGCGTTGGGGTAAAACAAAAGAAGCACTGACGGCTGTAGGTCGAAGCGGCTTCAATCCCGAAAAACATAACTTTTATCCTATACCTTTATTAGAAATAAAATCGAATGATCTGGTAAATTAAGTATTTTTGCGATAAATCAATCGAATTAGAAACACTCTAAAACACTATACAACAATCATGTTTACTGTTTTTACTATTATGGTCATAGGAATTATCGCAGGATATTTTTTGCGCAGTATTCCCAATATTAAAATTATAGGAAAGTTGATTACGGGCTTCATATTCCTGCTACTTTTCTTCCTGGGGATATCAGTAGGCCATAACGAAACGATAGTAAACAATCTAACAACAATTGGCTTGCAGGCTCTCATTATCACAATGGGAGCCATCGCAGGCAGCGTGTTGCTCGCATGGTTGGTATACAAAAAATTCTTTCAAAAAGAAGAAGAGTAAGGGTTACATTGATTTAATCACAATATAAGAAATCAGACATGAAGGGAAGCCTTATTATTCTTGCATTCTTTATTGCCGGAGCTGTTAGTGCTTATGTCGGTATATTACCGGATATAGTATTAGAAAATGACTTTAGCGTATATATCCTGTATGGGCTTATGCTCCTGGTAGGAATTAACATCGGATATGATAAAAAGACTCTTTCAACTCTAAAAAACAATAAATTCAAGGTCATTCTTGTTCCATTAGCCACATTGGTTGGTACTCTTATCGGATGTGCTATCATTGGCTTGTTTATCCCCAAATGGAGTGTTTTCGAATGTATGGCAGTTGGCTCAGGATTTGGTTATTATTCTTTATCCAGCATCTTTATCACTCAATATAAAGGAGCAGAGTTGGGCACAATTGCTCTTGTATCAAACATCATAAGAGAGTTATTTACTTTGCTCGCAGCCCCGATCTTGGTTACTTACTTTGGCAAACTAGCCCCGATATCGGCTGGAGGAGCTACAACAATGGATACAACCTTGCCTATAATAACCAAATATTCGGGTCAGGAATTTATTATTATCGCCATATTTCATGGTATCACCCTCGATCTTACAGTACCGTTTCTGGTTACCTTTTTTTGTTACTTATAAAAATCAATTATGAAAAAAATATACATTTTGATCTGGCTGTCATTGCTTTTGCAACACGGCTTCGCTCAACAACATCCTAAAGAGTGGGAGAACCCTCTAATCAATCAGGTTAACAGGCTACCGATGCATGCTTTCTTCAGGCCTCATGCAACGAAAGAAGCAGCCCTAAAACAACAGGAGAACAGCAGAGAGATGTCTTTGAATGGAATATGGGATTTTCATTATTCTAAGAATCCAGCTTCACGACCATTAGATTTTTATAAACAAGATTATCGGATGGAGAACTGGAGTAAAATTACTGTACCCGGAAGCTGGGAGCTACAAGGTTTCGATGCACCGATCTATACAGATGTGGCTTATCCTTTTCCAGCAAATCCGCCGCATGTACCACAAGATTATAATCCTGTAGGATCATATAAAAGAACATTTACCATACCTGCCGAATGGAAAGGTATGGATATAATCCTCCACTTTGGCGGTATTGAATCTGCCTTCTATTGCTGGATCAATGGCCAATATGTGGGTTATAGCGAAGACAGCCGCCTACCGGCTGAATTTTCTATAAACAAATATCTTCGAAACGGAACAAACGATATATCTGTAGAAGTTTATCGTTACAGCGATGGATCATACCTCGAAGGTCAGGACTACTGGCGATATAGTGGAATTGAACGTAACGTATCCCTTATAGCACGCCCAAAAGTAAGAGTACATGATTTTGAACTCAAGGCTGATCTTATAAATAACTATAAAGACGGTTTATTTAAATTAGCCATCGAAATGGATAGGACTACCTCTTTTGTCAATTCATCTATAAAAATAGAAATTGCCGAAGAAGAAAAAATATTATATACAAAAACTCAAAAACTGACTGATAAAAATAACAATAAAATCAATATTGAAAACACGTTCAAAAATATAAAACCTTGGAGTGCAGAATCTCCTAACCTATACATCTTGACTGTTAGCACACTGGACAAAGGAGGAAAAGTCACAGAGGTATTCGTTCATCGATTTGGATTCCGAACAGTAGAAATGAAGAACGGATTGTTTATGGTAAATGGTGTACCTATTACAATAAGGGGTGTAAATCGCCACGAATTTGAACCTAAAACAGGAAGAACAATTACAGAAGTAAGCATGATTGAAGATATCAGACTAATGAAACAATTCAATATCAATGCGGTACGCTGTAGTCACTACCCGAATATAGAACGCTGGTACGAATTATGTGACCAGTATGGACTATATCTTATAGATGAAGCAAATATCGAGTCGCATGGAATGGAATCTACCGAATTAGGCACTTTAGCCAATCTACCTGATTGGATTGTACCATTCCAAGAACGAGTAGAACGTATGGCTTTACGTGACCGCAATTACACTTCCATCATCACTTGGTCTTTAGGTAACGAATCGGGCTATGGAGAACATTTCGAAACGGTATATCACTGGCTGAAAAAATACGATCCTTCTCGTCCGGTACAATATGAAGGTGCACGTAAAACAGGTTTATCTGATATATACTGCCCTATGTATGCTCGCATATGGCAACTGCGTGAACATGTAAACCAAAGACAAACCCGTCCGCTTATTCTTTGTGAATATGCGCATGCAATGGGTAATAGCGTAGGGAATCTTCAAGATTACTGGGATCTTATCAATAAACACGATCAGTTACAAGGAGGTTTTATCTGGGATTGGGTAGATCAGACTTTCGAAATAAAAGATGATAAAGGAAATAACATTTGGGCATATGGAGGCGATATGGGATTTGTAGGAATCCCCAACGATTCTAATTTCTGCGCAAACGGGCTTATTCTTGCCGACAGAAGCCTACGCCCTCATATATGGGAAATGAAAAAGGTATACCAACCAATACATTTTGAACCGGTATCATTCAGTGACAAAAAAATACGCATAACTAATTATCATGATTTTATAAATCTCAATGATTTTGATTTCGAATGGCAGGTCAAGGCCGATGGAAAAATCATTTCAGAAAGTAAATTTATTGTCAAAGACTTAGAAGCTCATCAATCGAAAGAAATAACATTGAATATACCCAACCTTGAGATTAAACCAAACACTGAATACTTCTTACATCTAAACGCGTATTATAAGGGGAATCATCCATTTATACCTCAAGGCCATTTACAAGCATATGAACAATTTGCTTTACCAGTAGACCATAAAGACATCATAAAAAAAGATATACAAGGAGATATTCGATTAGATGAACAAGCAGATAAATACATTATTTCTGGTAATAGCTTTGAAATCTCATTCTCTAAGAAGGACGGCAAACTATATTCTCTGAAAGAAAATGGAAAAGAATTGCTGAAAGCCGGTATCACTCCTAATTTCTGGCGACCGCTGACAGACAACGATGTTGCAAATAAATTGGGAACACGTTGTGCTACATGGAAAGAAGCCTCCGAAAAAATGGTATTAGAAAGTATAAAAGGCACCAAAATAAATAATAATATAAATATAGACGTGCTTTACAAACTCGAAAAGCAAGATTCTAAGACAACTATTAATTATATAATCAATCCTGATGGAGTTATTAATGTAAATTACAAATTAATAACTGGAAATGTTGCACTTCCTGAAATTCCGAAAGTAGGCTTATATATGGTAATGCAAGGCGAATACGATCAAATGACATGGTTTGGTCGCGGACCTCACGAAAATTACTGGGACAGAAAAACTTCTGCAATAATAGACTTATATAAAAGTGATGTATGGAGCCAATTTCATCCTTATATACGCCCACAGGAAACGGCTAACAAGTCAGATGTACGCTGGTTTAGCCTTCAAAATACAAATGGGGATGGGTTATTAATTAAAGGAAAACAACCATTAAACGTGAGCGCTTGGAATTTTCCTATGGAAGAACTTATGTATGTACCATTCGACACTCAACGGAAACATGGCGGAAGTATAGTGAAACAAGATATGGTATGGGTTAATATCGACTATCTACAAATGGGTGTGGGAGGTGATAATACATGGGGTGCACAAACACACCCTGAATATACTATCACACCGATAAATATGTCTTATGGTTTCACGATTATTCCAATAAGTAAAAGTTCTGATTTAACTGAAACTTACAAACTATATTAAAATGAATAAAATTAAAATATTTAGTATCACTGCGTTGTTATTTACAGGAGTATTGCTCCACTCCTGTAAATCCGAGACAAAAACCAAAAATCAGCAAGATCTGACTTTAGACTATCCGAACTTGCTTAATGTAGTGCATACTCCGCAAGGTAAAGCAGTACAAGGACAAGGATATTTCACCGACAGGGGTTCATGGATGGGATTTACCGTACCCACAAAAGAGTCTGGGATAAACGGGTTTTGTGGTCCATTCGATTTAGACCACAGAAAATGGATAAGCGCATCTATTTGTGAAGTAACAGTCATCTCAAAAGAAGACACACCTATAGCATTAAAACAAGATACTTCGATTTATTATCCGGGCAAATTGATAATGAAATCATCAAGAGAAAATCAATCGATAGATCAAGAACTAATATTCATTACCGCTAATCACGCCTTATTAAGGTGTAAATCTCCTAATGACATTTATTTTAAAATAACAGGAAATCTTTCCGATAGCCTGGTGTGGAAGAAAGAATCACATGGACTGATCACTACCCTCGCTGATGGTGAAATTATAATGATCAGTTTCCCTGAGAATATATTATTGGAATTAGACAACAGCAGTTATACAGCTATTGCAAAAGATTTGGATAAAGAATTTAATCTCGTTATCTCATATTTCAATAATAAAGAAGATTACCAAAAACTAAACGAAGAGATTGTCGACATATTCACAAACACTGATAAAAAAGTAACCGAACAAAGTGCTTGCTGGAATAATTATATAGAAAAGAATATTAGAAAAGATATGCCTGACAAAAACAACAGGGTAATGGTAAAAAGTATTATGACCTTGATGAGTAACTGGCGTAGCCCTAAAAGAGCTCTCATACATGCCGGTCTTGTGCCCTCGCATGCAATGGATTATTTTGTCGGATTCTGGGCTTGGGATTCTTGGAAACATGCCGTTGCCCTCTCCTATCTCGACCCTTCATTGGCTAAAGATCAGGTACGTACCATGTTCGACTTCCAAGATGAAGCCGGAATGATTGCAGACTGTATTTACACCGACCCTGCTGAGAATAATTACAGAGATACCAAACCTCCTCTTGCGGCTTGGGCGGTTGACGCTATTTACAAAGCCGACAGCGATACCTCTTTTGTTGCAGAAATGTATCCTAAGCTACTCAAATATTATAAATGGTGGTATATCAACAGAGATCATGACAAGAATGGCATCTGTGAATATGGAGCAACAGACGGAACGCTCGAAGCTGCAAAATGGGAAAGCGGGATGGATAATGCCATCCGTTTCGACAATACTAAAATGCTAAAAAATGGAGATAATGCCTGGAGTATGGATCAGGAATCTATAGACCTGAATGCTTACCTTCAATATGAATATAGATTACTAAAGAAATTTGCTGAGATATTAAAAATTACCTTCGACGAAGAAGATAGAACCACTTTGATTCAGGATTATTTCTATGATAATAAAGCAGGGTATTTCTTTGACAGATCATTAAACAAATCATTCATAGAAGTATTCGGGCCGGAAGGTTGGGCTCCTTTATGGACAGGTCTAGCAACAAAAGAGCAAGCAGAAAAAGTCGCAAAAGTCATGTTTGATCCGGATAAGTTTTCCACATACATACCGTTCCCGACAGTAGCAGCCGACAATCCTAAATTTGCCCCCAGAGGTTATTGGAGGGGGCCTATATGGGTGGATCAGGTCTATTTCGCGATATCCGGACTTCGAAAATACGGCTATACACAAGAAGCTGACGCTTATACTCAACAAGTTTTCGACCGTTTGCAAGGATTAGAAAGTGATGCTCCCATACACGAAAACTACGATGTCCAAACAGGAGAACGATTAAAGGCTTCACACTTCAGTTGGTCAGCAGCCCATTTGTTTTTATTATATAAAGAATACAGTGTAAAATAAGATAAGTACAACCCTCTATATCCTACTAAATTGGTGAAAATACGTAAAAGAAATTCATAAAGAAAAGAATTATAACTAACTTGCAGCCGTTTTTGTATAGCCTCATTTGAGGCTATACTTTTTAGTAAACTAAACCCTTTTTAATGAAAGACTTCATTACACTGATCAGGCGCTTTATTCCTCCTTACAAAAGGCAGGTTATATTAAATGTTTTCTTTAATATACTTAGTGCTTTCCTCAATGTTTTTTCATTCACCTTACTTGTTCCAATTTTACAGATCCTATTTAAAGTGGATCAAGGTACTTACGAGTATATTCCTTTCGACACATCAAGTTTCGGCTCAATGTTCGATTTTGGTGTCCTGAAAAATAATGCGTATTGGTACATAACCAGTTTAGTAGATAATAGTTCTGCCGGTGTTGCATTGATGACTCTAGGATTAGTATTCGTATTGATGACTGCCATCAAAACTTTCACTGCATATATGAGTGGTTATTACATTGTGGATGTACGTACTGGTGTTGTCCGCGATATCCGTAAACAATTAAACGATAAAATACTTTCTCTTCCGCTAGGCTTCTTTTCAAGCGAAAGAAAAGGAGATATCATAGCTCGTATGACAGGAGATGTAGGAGAAGTAGAAAACTCGGTAATGAGTTCTTTAGATATGATTACAAAGAATCCCATAATGATTCTTATCTACCTCGGGTCGATGTTGGTTATCAGTTGGCAATTAACTATATTCGTTCTAATCTTGCTACCTATAGCAGGATACATTATGGGTAAAGTGGGTAAAAGTCTTAAACGTCAATCGGTAGAAGCTCAAGGGCTTTGGGGCCAGTTGATTTCTCAGATAGAAGAAACCTTAAGTGGATTACGTATTATCATGGCTTTTAACGCAGAGCGTAAAATCTCGGATCGATTCGATTACGCCAGTAATACATTCCGAAAGATGACTAATAGAATAGCCCGCCGTCAGCAATTGGCACATCCTATGAGCGAATTATTGGGAACTATCACCATTGTATTCGTATTGTGGTATGGAGGTTCGCTAATATTTTCGGAACATAGCACAATAGATGCTTCCCAGTTTATTGCATATCTAGCCATCTTCTACCTAATAATCAATCCGGCAAAAGATCTTACTAAATCAGCTTATGCTATTCAAAAAGGTATGGCCTCAGTTGAACGAATAGACAAAATACTGAAAGCTGAAAACACAATCAAAGAACCGGCTAACCCAAAATCTCTTACATTCAACAGAGAAATCTCGTATCGAAATATTTGGTTCAAATATGCAGAACCATGGGTAATACAGGATGTAAGTATTAGTATACCAAAAGGGAAAAAAATCGCACTCGTAGGGCAATCCGGATCAGGAAAATCGACTATGGCCGATTTGCTTCCTCGATTCTACGACGTAGACAAAGGTGGGATATATATAGATGATGTAAATATTAAAGATGCAAGTACACATGACCTCAGAGCATTGATGGGAAATGTCAATCAAGAGGCAATCCTCTTTAATGACACATTCTTCAATAATATAGCCTTCGGTGTCGAAAATGCGACAATGGAACAGGTTATTGAAGCAGCAAAAGTTGCAAATGCACATGATTTCATTGCGGCCTCAGAGAAGGGTTATGAAACTAATATAGGCGACAGAGGAAGTAAACTATCAGGAGGGCAACGCCAGCGTATCAGCATAGCTCGTGCTATTCTAAAGAATCCGCAGATACTTATTCTTGACGAGGCTACATCTGCACTTGATACTGAATCGGAACGCCTTGTACAAGATGCTCTTGAAAACTTAATGAAAAATCGTACAACTTTAGTAATTGCCCATCGCCTTTCTACAATAAAAAATGCAGATGAAATTTGTGTTATGAACGAAGGAAGGATAGTGGAACGTGGACACCACGACGATTTGTACCAAGCCAACGGCTATTATCGCAGGCTGTGTGATATGCAACAATTTTAAGGTCTCAAACCTATTTAGTATTTTTGTAAATAAAATAGCAGTTGTTTGTTGTAACAACATAAGATTATATTCTAAAATTTAAAAGACGAATATTCAGAGTTAGGAAATGGGAAAAAATAAACTTGCAAAATTTGCCAACATGGAGGAGTTTCCCCATGTATTTCAATATCCTTTTGCTGTTTTACAGGAAAAAGGCTTTGATATGAAAGGAAAATGGAACGAGGTATTTTTCAAAAACAACAATCCTATAGTGCTTGAACTGGGGTGCGGAAAAGGAGAATACAGTGTTGGCCTTGCAAAACTTTTCCCTCAAAAAAACTTTATCGGAATCGATATAAAAGGGGCACGTATGTGGACCGGAGCAAAGCAATCATTTCAGGAGGGACTAAGTAATGTCGCTTTCTTGCGTACTCATATCGAGCTTATCACTTTTTTCTTTGCAAAGGGGGAAATATCGGAAATATGGATAACTTTTCCCGATCCCCAGATGAACAAGGTGAATAAGAGGATGACTTCGACCCGTTTTATGAAGTTATACCGAGAAATATTATCAGATAGTGGAATTATCCACCTGAAAACAGATAGCAACTTCATGTACACATATACCAGTGAGATGATAAAAGTTAACTCATTGCCTGTATTGTTTCAATCGGACGATTTATATCATTCAGGGCTAGTTGATGATATACTTAAGATACAAACTTTTTATGAACAACAATGGCTTACCCGTGGTTTAAATATCAAGTATGTGAAATTTAAATGCCACGAACGAGACAACTGGATAGAGCCCGATAAAGAAATTGAAAAAGATCCTTATCGGAGTTTCGGGCGTAGCAATATACTGAATCAGAATACACAGGAGGCTGAATAATGCTAATGTCAAAATAAATATAGCTAAGATGATACAGAAAATTATTATTATCATCATACTCTTTACCTTAGCTTTGGTAACATGGGGACAAAACGTATATGAAAAGCCAAAAGGCGAAACTACCAACTGGATCAGTTTTGAAAACCCGACCGGAGAAAAAGGCAAGGCAGCTATGACCAATAAGGGAGGCAAAGGCAGCGCTTTCGATCGTCTTCCTAAAGGAAAGAGCTGTGTACTATTAGACAGAAAAGGTCCGGGAATAATCAATCGTATTTGGCTTACTATAGATGACAGAAATCCTGAAATACTGCGAAATATTCAGCTTGAAATGTATTGGGATGACAGTAAAAAACCTGCTGTATCTGTACCCTTAGGCGATTTTTTTTGCAATGGGCTAGCTATCCTCGTACCATTTGAAAATTGTTTTTTCTCAAATCCTGAAGGCAGATCATTCAACACATCCATACCAATGCCGTTCCGTTCGGCAGCACGTATATTACTTACTAATAATTCGGACAAAGACCTGGCTCATTTATTTTATGAAATAAACATTACAACCCTCAATGAATGGAATGATGATATGCTATACTTTCACGCTTACTGGAACAGAGAAAATCTTACAAAGTTGGGAGTAGATCATACCGTACTACCCATAATAAAGGGAACTGGACGCTTTCTAGGTATGAGTGTCGGTATCAAAACCAATGATGTATACAAAGACACATGGTGGGGCGAAGGTGAAATGAAATTCTACATCGATGGCGACGAACAATATCCATCGTTAAGCTCGACAGGTGCCGAAGATTATATTGGAACAGCATGGGGGCAGGGTGCATATTATAACTGGTATCAAGGGAGCCCTATTGCAGACAACCAAAAGAAGCAATGGGCATTTTACCGTTTTCATGTACAAGACCCTATTTACTTCTACAAAGATATTCGCACTACATTTCAGCAAATAGGTGGAGGTGACTACGAAAGTGTACTCCAACTACATAAAGAAGGAGCTCCGCTGATTCCTGTTACCATAGATCAGGTTGACAAAAATAAATTTATACGGTTATTAGAAAACGACAAGCAGATACCTATTACTGACCCTGAATTTCCACAAGGATGGGTCAACTTCTATAGGCAAGATGACGTTTCCTCAGTTGCTTATTTTTATTTGAACAAACCATCTAATTGACTTAGAAAAGTTTGCTTATTCTGTATATTAATAATGGACAAAAATAAGCAAGCTCTTTAATATTTTTTTAAACCATAATCAACAAAAAATGGCTAATATATATCCAAAACTAATCCTTGACGCATTGCGTAACGTGCGCTACCCGGGTACGGGGAAGGATATTGTAGAGATGGGTTTTGTCTCCGACGATATCCATATTGATGGTATGAAAGTAAGCTTTTCAATGCTTTTCGACAAACCAAATGACCCTTTTATCAAATCGGTAGTAAAAGCTGCCGAAACAGCAATTCTTACTTATGCCGATCCTAATATAGAAATAAAAGGAAATATTGAAATAAGAACTAAACAAGTAGAGCCGCCTAAACCTGCTAAACTGTTACCTCAGGTAAAAAACATAATAGCCATCTCATCCGGAAAGGGAGGAGTTGGTAAAAGTACAGTTTCCGTAAATCTGGCTGTTTCTTTAGCGAATAAAGGATATAAAGTAGGGTTACTTGATGCAGATATTTTTGGGCCCTCATTACCCAAAATGTTTGATGAAGAAAGTGCTCAACCCTACTTAGAACCAATTGATGGTAAAGAGTACATTATTCCTATCGAAAAATACGGTGTAAAGATGCTTTCTATTGGTTTTTTTGTCAATAAGAACGACGCTGTAGTCTGGCGTGGAGCAATGGCAGGAAACGCATTAAAACAGCTTATAGCCGATGCTAATTGGGGTGACCTTGACTATTTCTTAATTGATTTTCCACCCGGAACGAGCGATATTCACCTTACTTTGGTTCAAACTCTTGCTATAACAGGAGCTGTAGTAGTCAGCACGCCGCAACAAGTGGCTTTAGCTGATGCTCGCAAGGGCATAAATATGTTTATGAACGATAAGGTAAACGTCCCAATTCTTGGTTTAGTAGAAAATATGGCTTGGTTTACTCCAGCAGAATTACCAGAGAATAAATATTTCATATTTGGCAAAGATGGAGCTAAAGAATTAGCTGAAGAAATGAATGTTCCTTTATTAGGGCAAATACCTATAGTACAAAGCATATGTGAAGGCGGAGATAAGGGTATTCCTGTTGCTCTAAATGAAAATTCAATTACTGGAATGGCTTTTATCCACCTGGCCGATAACTTTATAGCCTCAGTGAATAAACGGAACGAAGAGCTTGCACCGACAAAAAAAGTAGATGTGCATAACAAATAAAAAAAAGGACAAACTTAATTAGGTTTGTCCTTTTTTTTTATTTCATTTATCTATATAGTTAAAAGATATAATCAGAATAAGTAATGAAAGACAGAAAACAGATGAAAAGGTGTACAACTTTGTCACCTTTTAGTTAAAATTATTTTGACAAGTAAAACGGTTCTCAAAACAAATTACTTACAATTTATAATTCATATCAATTAACTATCTTTGTATTAATAGAAAACTACGATAACAATATATTACTAAATCGATATCTATGCAATTAATCGACGGAAAAGCCATTTCGGCTCAGATAAAAATAGAAATAGCCGAAGAAGTAGCAAAAATTAAAGCTTCGGGCGGTAAAACTCCCCATTTAGCAGCCGTACTAGTCGGGTATGATGGGGGTAGCGAAACTTATGTTGCGAGTAAAGTCCGTACATGTGAAGAGGTAGGATTTAAATCATCCCTTATCCGTTTCGAAGACAATGTGAGTGAGGAAGAATTACTTGCTTGCGTTGAAAAATTAAACAATGACACAGATATAGATGGTTTTATAGTCCAGCTTCCCTTACCTAAGCACATATCAGAGCAGAAAGTAATCGAGGCTATTGATTATAGAAAAGATGTGGATGGCTTTCATCCTATTAATGTAGGGCGCATGTCTATCGGGCTACCATGCTTCGTATCCGCCACACCTGCCGGTATTCTGGAATTATTGAAAAGATATAATATACCTACTCAGGGTAAACACTGCGTGGTATTAGGTCGCAGTAATATCGTCGGTAAGCCAGTAGCTAATCTCATGATGCAAAAAGGCTATCCTGGAGATGCCACTGTAACAGTTTGCCATAGCCGAACCCCTAACATAAAAGAGATTTGTCAAAGTGCCGATATAATAATTGCAGCTCTTGGTGTTCCTGAATTTCTAAAGGGGGATATGGTAAAAGATGGTGTAGTAATTATTGATGTGGGCACTACTCGTGTTTCATCATCCGAGACAAAATCTGGGTTCAGATTAAAAGGTGACGTTGCTTTTGAAGAAGTTGCTCCTAAAGCTTCATTTATAACTCCCGTTCCCGGAGGAGTTGGACCAATGACTATTATCTCCCTAATGCGCAACACTTTATTAGCTGGCAAGAAAGAAATATACAACTAACTAATAATCTATATAAATAATAAGGACGGCTTGATCTAAGCCGTCCTTATTG
>NZ_JAEPKU010000278.1 GCF_016652235.1 Dysgonomonas sp. Marseille-P4677 | reverse complement strand
CCTTCCCCACATATCGAGGCATATTTTGTATTGTTTTTTTAAATAAAACCAACGAAAAATCAGGATACTCTTCCAATTCTCTAGAAGAAATACTGTATGAACCTTTAAGTATATTGCTGTCCCATTTGTATATGGAGAAAAAATATAATTTAATATTCTCATCTATATGGCAACGTAGTTCAATATTTTCAAATACTTTACTATAAACATACCCCGAATTTATTTTTTCTTTCTTAAATCCGGATGAAACTAATTCATGTTCTATATAGCGTATAATCATATCTAGTAAGAATTTAATATTGAGTTATATAATGTAGACTTGCATATTTGGGGTAGCTGCAAACCCTTAAAATCAAAGAGTATCTCTTTTTTCATTTGAGTTTAATATACTTTCTTCTTGAATTATATTTTGCAGATAACTTTGCTAACAATATCACATAGCTTGTTTTATAAAGAGTCCAAATTTCAGACTATAATCTCCTTTCGATTAGTTACATTCTTTCTAATTCTTAGATGAAATAATACATAATTGCCATAGTTTATCAAATAATCAGATTCAACCGGCACATATTGTATAGAAAAAGTCTTACACTTTTCTTGGCATGGTTTATCTGCATCAGGTGAGTCATCTAATGTAATTACATCAGTCGTTAAAAAAATAGTAGTTCTTTATTGTAAAATATTCTTTTTTTATTAAGCTAGTACATTTATTCCTTCCAAATCTAAAAATACTCTTTTAAATAAAGGGTTACTAGAGTCAATAGTAATTTATTCCTTCTCTAAAAGAGAAAAAGACCATAAGAATATGCAACTGCAGGCATTCTTTTATCTAGTTACTCATCTCATGTTAAACTAGTTAACGTTTTGATCTTTCTAACAATAAAGGTAATACAAAGACATTAGATCGAGCAGGAATGTTGTGTCGAATATTGGAACTCTCTTTATACTTTGTGCCTATTTAAGGAATTTTTCATCCTGATTTTAAAATAAGATAATAAAACAT
>NZ_JAEPKU010000277.1 GCF_016652235.1 Dysgonomonas sp. Marseille-P4677 | reverse complement strand
AAACGACCAGGATATATGCTAAAATGCGGGATCAGGAAATATTGAATGAAATGGACCAGGTGAAAGCGAAGCTGCGGGATCTCACGGAATGCTACATTAAGTACAATAATTCGAATAAAGGGAAACCCGGTAAAGGATAGTACATATCTTCTATCCAAGCCTGTCTTACTTCCATTCAGAACAGAAAAGTCTTTTATGCCATTAAATTTATTCATTTTGAATATTTCTTCAAGACCTGGTTTCTTATATATAATTATTTCCATCGGAGAGGATAGCAAATGAACAGAGTAAAGATAAACTCAATAAAATAACGCCATTCACTGATGGCGTTATAAATCTTTCTCATAATGGTAGATGAAAAAGCTTCGTGGATTTCAACTATTCATTGTATCTATTACTTTTGATTGTACTCCCTGACTGAACTTTCATAAATTCGTCTGTCAGGCGTAGCTTTTAGCATCCCCGTTGTCACCAGATCGGATATTTTTTTATGGGAACGCCCCAGCATCTTTGCTACCTGATTAATACTATATGTTCTTTCAATCTGCAGTCTAGAAATCTTAGGCATCATCTTATCGAATATCCTTTCAAAAATCTCCTCCAAAGAGGACTCTGTTGTTTTAATAATTTTTGGCATAGTTTTAAAAATTTAAAATAAAATAATCTTTAATGCTGAATTTTGTTTAGTATGTCGGTCGTAGTTGTCTGATAATGAGTGTTGATTTAAATACACCCTCTGTTTTATTGCCCAAACTCAGTGCTATCTCCACTTCGGCAAATAAAGTTCCTTCAAAATATTTTGTATTGTAGATCCTTTATAAAGGACTTTTCCTCCAAAATAGATATAAGGTAATATCCCTTTTTTACGATAATCACTTAATGTACGCCGATGAACTTTTAAGAGCTTTGACAGTTCTTCGTCTGTAATATAATGTTCTCCATTCAATAACGGCTTTTGCCTGTCTAACAGGTCTTCAACCAGAAGGATTACACGTTCAATGGAGTTAAAGAAATAAGAGACTCTCGGATCTGATTCTGTTAT
>NZ_JAEPKU010000002.1 GCF_016652235.1 Dysgonomonas sp. Marseille-P4677 | reverse complement strand
ATTATATATGCAGCATGATGCATAAAATTCAGTCTTTCTAGTATAGAAGTAATCAATTAAATTTATTAAAATAAGATATGAAAAAGTACATAAAACTATTTTCAGCACTGACTCTGTTTGCTGTTTTGACAGTAGGACTCGCATCATGTCTTGATGATGACGGATACTCTTTGGGCAAAAGTTGGCGCTCTTTAGTGACCGTTAATAAGATAGATGATAAAACTTATGACTTTACACTTGACAACGGTGCTAAGTTATGGGTTGCTGCACCGATAGGGCTAAATCTAAAACCGAAGTATGATAGGGCAATTATTGATTATACAATATTGTCAGACAAGCAAGGTAATTATGATCATTACATAAAACTGAATGACTTTTATGATGTGCTTACAAAAGATGTAATATACATCTCACCTGATGATGAAGTAAAACAAGATAGCATAGGGCATGATCCTATTAAAGTCCGTTCAATTTGGGAAGGTGGAGGATATTTGAATATAAACTTCGAATATAATATGGGAGAAGTAAGTCAACATATGGTGAATCTGGTTTCAGATGCATCTGACTTAGCTGTAAATGATGAGATTGTAAGTTTGGAGTTTAGACATAATAAGAATGATGATCCTGAGAGGTATAAGGCGCAGGGATACGTATCTTTCGACCTTGCTCCGTATAAGATTGAAGGACGCGATAAGGTTAAATTTAAAATAAATGTAAAGGACTTTGACGGAGAAACAAAAGTGTACGACATAGAATATAAATACACTGAAAAAGATACAGAGTCTGAAAACTAAAAATATACTAACCTGAATATTTATTATAATATTCTTTTTGATTTCCTTTCTAAAAAGAGAGCTCGTGAGAGTTCTCTTTTTGTTTTTAGACAAATTCTAAATAGTTGATAACTTTTCTCTCGAATACAGTCGTGTATTCTTTAAAAAAGATGTATTTTTGCTCATATCAGATTTTTCTATAAATGGATAATTTAAAACTGAAGGAACAAGTCAAAAGTGAGTTTACTGACTATCTGAATCTCAATAAACATCGTAAAACTCCTGAAAGATATGCAATACTTGAACATATCTATTCGACTAAAGGACATTTTGACATGGATTCTTTATATAATGCCATGAAGCAATCAAGTTTCAGGGTTAGCAGGGCAACGCTCTATAATACCATAGAATTGTTGTTGGATTGTGGTTTGGTTGTAAAGCATCAGTTTGGAGCCAATGTTTCTCAATACGAAAGAGCATACGGCAACGAAAACCACGACCATCTTATCTGTCTAAGTTGTGGAGAAGTAAAGGAACATAAAAATGGTAATCTTTTTACCCCTACCCAACAAAAAAAGCTGCAACGCTTTAAGATAAGTTATTATAGTATGTATATTTATGGTATATGCAATAAATGTACCCGGGCTAAAAAGGCAGAAGAGAAAAAGAATAAACTAAACGAAAATAAAAATACACGTATTAAAAAGAAATGAAAGTAGATGTATTGCTAGGTCTGCAGTGGGGCGACGAAGGAAAAGGTAAAATAGTGGATGTGCTAACTCCCGACTATGAAATTGTAGCTCGTTTTCAGGGAGGTCCTAATGCAGGACATACATTAGAGTTTGAAGGAAAAAAATATGTCCTTCGCTCTGTTCCGTCAGGCATTTTCCAAGGGAATAAAATAAATATAATCGGTAATGGAGTAGTGCTTGATCCTGCCCTATTTAAAGGGGAGATCGAGTCGTTGGAATCATCCGGACACGATTTGACAAAACGTTTGCTTGTTTCCAAGAAAGCTCACCTCATATTACCGACTCATCGTTTACTCGATGCTTGTTACGAATCGGCTAAAGGAGATTCGAAAATAGGTACTACAGGTAAAGGAATAGGACCTACATATACAGATAAGATCAGCCGTAATGGTTTACGTGTTGGAGATATATTGTACAATTTTGAAGAAAAATATAATGTAGCTAAGACTAAGCATCTGAAAATATTATCACAATATGGTTACGATGTGAGTGCATTAGCAGAAATAGAAAAAGAATGGTTTGCCGGTATTGCAAAACTAAAGCAATTTACATTCATCGATAGCGAACATTATATAAATAATGCAGTAAAAGAAGGGAGAAAGATATTAGCAGAGGGAGCACAGGGGACTATGCTTGATATAGATTTTGGGTCTTATCCTTTTGTTACGTCATCCAATACTATATCAGCAGGTGCATGTACCGGACTCGGAATAGCACCTCAATCCATTGGTGAGGTATTTGGTATCTTCAAAGCCTATTGTACACGTGTAGGTAGTGGTCCATTTCCTACCGAATTATTTGACAAAACAGGAGATAAACTTCGTGAATTAGGTTTTGAATTCGGTTCGGTAACGGGGCGTCCCCGTCGTTGTGGCTGGATAGATTTAGTAGCCTTACGCTATGCTATTATGATAGATGGTGTTACTCAGCTGATAATGATGAAAAGTGATGTTTTAGATACTTTTGAAACAATAAGAGCTTGCGTCGGGTATGAGATTAATGGAGAGCAGGTGACTGATTTCCCATTCGAAGTCGACGAAAATATTAAACCTATATATGTAGATATGAAGGGTTGGCAAACAGATATGACAGAGATGCGGAAGGAGGAAGAGTTTCCTCAAGAATTTAAGCATTATGTTTCATTCCTTGAGAAAGAACTGAATGTTCCAATCAGTATTGTATCTATCGGGCCAGACAGGGCGCAAACTATTATTAGAAAGTAAAATGCTTTTTTAAATATATGGAATGTGCCGATAAACATTATTGGCACATTTTTTGTTTCTTCTATTGTAGAATCGTAGTAATCATTAAAAGAATATAATATGTATATAGGATGGATTTTATTTGGCTTGATAGCACTTGTTAGTTTTGGTGTTTCGCAAATGCTGAAAAGCAAGTTTAATAAATATTCGAAAATTCCATTAGATAGTGGAATGACAGGAAGAGATGTGGCTGAAAAAATGCTTCACGATAATGGAATTTATGATGTTAAAGTCGTTTCTACGCAGGGGATGCTTACGGATCATTATAATCCGGCGAACAAAACAGTCAATCTCAGTGAGGGTGTTTATGCCAGTAATAGTGTTGCTGCGGCAGCTGTAGCAGCGCATGAGTGCGGGCATGCAGTGCAACATGCACATGCTTACGGGCCTTTGAAGATGCGTTCGGCTCTAGTGCCTGTTGTTAGTTTTGCGTCTTCATGGGTGACTTGGATTATATTGGCAGGTATTTTCTTTATCAATACTTTCCCTTCTCTTATTTGGATCGGTATCGGTCTGTTTGCTTTGACAACGATATTCAGTTTCATCACATTGCCGGTCGAAATAAACGCAAGTAGCAGAGCTTTGGTTTGGCTAAATACAGCCGGAGTAACCAGCGTTCGTAACCACGATATGGCAAAAGATGCATTGAAGTGGGCTGCTTATACATATGTAATTGCTGCTGTTGGATCGCTTGCAACATTGCTTTATTATATAATGATTGCTTTAGGTGGTAGACGTAGTTAAGATACAATTTACGGAATAAAAAAGAGTAGTCTCTATCGGCTACTCTTTTTTATTACAAATATTTCAGAATAGGTAAGATTCTATATCTTTGTACTGTTTGTTAAAAAATAGATTAAGTACGAATGAAGTCAATCATGTTTATCATTATTTTTATAATTTATCTTCTTGCCAATATCTATGTATTCTATCATATCTGGATAGCAATGCCAGCTAATGCAATGGGGCGCACAGCTTTGATCTCATTTATAGTTATAGCTGTTTCTTCATTCTTTATATCGTTTTTGGCCGGAGATGTTCTGCCTATATGGTTGGCTGCAACGTTTTATAAGATAGGTACTGCATGGCTTTTTATATTGTTGTACTTTTTTATGGTGATGGCTGTAAAGGATATCTTCGGACTGACGAATCGTCTACTTCATTTTATGCCGGTCGATGCCATTACTCGTTACACAAAAGAAAACTGGGTCGGTCTTGGATTTATGGTAGGTTTTATAACCTTGTTAATGTTTTGCGGCTATCTCAAATATCAATGGAAGGTGCGTGTCGAACTACCTATTCAAACATATAAAACGATAGGTGATTCCACTTCTACTCGTTCATTGAGAATTGTAGCTATAAGTGATTTACACTTAGGTTACGGTATTGGTAAAAAAGAATTTGAAGGGTGGGTAAATATAATTAATTCCGAAAATCCGGATATTGTACTAATTGCAGGCGACATAATAGACAGTAGCGTGCGTCCACTCAACGATGAAGGTTATGACGACGTTTTCCGTAAAATTAAAGCTCCATATGGTGTTTATACTTGTTTGGGAAATCATGAGTATATAAGCGGTATAAAAGGCAGTCTCGATTTTATTGATAAAACAGGTGTGACTCTATTACGTGATGCAGTGGCTTTTGTAGACAGTAGTTTTTATGTAATAGGACGTGATGATAGGTCGAACCCAAATCGTAAACCATTGAGGGATCTGGTTGCCGATTTGGACAAATCTAAGCCGATAATAATGCTTGATCATCAGCCCTACGATTTAGAAGAAACAGAAGCGTATGGAATTGACTTCCAATTTTCGGGGCATACACATCAGGGGCAAGTGTGGCCTATATCGTTAATTACAAAAAGCATCTATGAAAATGATCATGGTTTCGTTAAAAAAGGAAACTCAAATATATATGTTAGTTCGGGCATAGGAATATGGGGCGGGAAATTCCGTATCGGAACTCAGTCGGAGTATGTTGTGATTGATATAAATAAAAAACAATGAGAGTTTTTCTTAACGCCATAATTGTCCAGATTTTTTTAAGCGCTTATATATATTGGCGTGGCTGGCAGGGATTGCCCGATAAAAAGTATATCAAAATACCTTATGCCACCGTCTTCATAATAGAGCTTATAATATATTTTCTTGGCTTCTTCACCTCTGGTACAGGTTTGTTGCCATTCGATGCTTTACATAGCTTTGCTTGGGTTGGTACTACATGGATGATATTTATTATTTACATGTCTGTATTACTTCTTATCTACGATTTGTTTAAATACATAGACAAGCGAAAAAATATATTTCCTGCTTCGTTCGATCTGAAGGCGAAAAAGACAAGGTTAATATATTTCTGCTCCATTCTTATCTTAGTCGTTGGTGTGATGGTATATGGCAACTATAAATTCTTCCATCCTGAAGTTACGGAGATGAACCTGACGGTGAATAAAGATTCTCCAAATCTGAAAAATCTCCGAATCGTGGTTGCTACAGATATACATGCAGGCTATCTTATCGATAAAAATATTATATCTATGTATGTAGATAAGATAATGGAGCAAAAACCAGATATTATATTGCTTGTTGGAGATATTGTCGACTACGATGTAAAGTCTCTTTATGAGCAGAACATGGAAACAGAGTTTCTTCGCTTGAAAGCTCCTTATGGAGTATATGCCTCAACGGGCAATCATGAATATATTGATTTGGGAGAAAAGAAGGATGAAAAAATTCTATGGTTAAGCGAAAAAGCGGGAATGACTGTTCTTAGAGATACTACTGTTCTCATACATGATTCTTTCTATTTAGTAGGACGAGAAGATGATATGTGTAAGACAAGAAAAGAACTTTCCGAAATAATGAAAGGTATAAATAAAGATTTGCCTATTATAGTTATGAATCATGAACCTCACCGTTTGTATGAAGAAGCCGAAGCCGGAGCCGATATTGCACTTTTCGGTCATACGCACAACGGACAATTCTTTCCTGTGAATACAATTATGAAATTGAGCTCGATGATCTATAATACAGGTCTTATTCCTGAAAATATGAAAATCCGGTCTATGTATGAAATTCCTTTTGGCTATAAAAAGAAAGGGGATACACACATATATGTTTCGTCAGGATTAGGATTGGCCGGTCCTCAGTATCGTATAGGTACTATATCGGAAATTGTAGTACTGAATGTGAACTTTAATAAATGATTATTATCTTTAGCTATGCTAAAATCACTCTATATAAAAAATTACGCATTGATCGATAGTCTTGAAATCGATTTCGAATCTGGATTTTCTGTAATAACAGGTGAAACAGGTGCCGGGAAGTCTATTGTGCTTGGGGCTCTTTCTCTTATGTTGGGGCAGAGGGCTGATGTCAAGGCAATCAAACAAGGGGAGAGTAAGTGTGTTATTGAAGGATGCTTCGATGTCTCGGCATACGATTTGAAAGATTTTTGTGAAGAAAAAGGGATTGAGTACGATCCTGATAGCTATATCTTTCGTCGTGAAGTACTATCTACTGGAAAGTCTCGTGCATTTATCAATGATTCACCGGTAGGGTTGAATGAATTGAAAGAGCTCGGAAATCAATTGATTGATATACACTCTCAACATCAAAATCTTTTATTAGCAGATACTCGCTTTCAGATGCAGGTAGTAGACACTTTGGCTGGAAATAAATCCTTATTAAAAGAATATCAGGCTTCGTTCCATCAGTATAAACAATCTCAGAGAGATCTGTCCGAACTTAGGGAAGCAATAAGAAAAAGCAAAGAAGAGGAAGATTATCTTCGTTTTCAGTATGAATCTCTTCGTGAAGCTGCTCTTATAAAAGGAGAGCAAGAGGATCTTGAAACGGAACTTGAAACGCTGAACCATACAGAAGAAATTAAATCCTCCTTGTTCAGGATTTATAATTTTCTTTCGGAAGACGATCGGGGTATTGTGTCCGAATTGAAGGAAAGTCTGAATATATCATCTTCGTTATCTAAAGTTTTTCATAAATCGGAAGAAATATCTCAACGCTTGGAGACAGCCTATATTGATCTGAAAGACTTATCCTCCGATGTAGAAAGGTTGGCTAATGACATTGAGTTTAATCCCGAAAGATTGATTTTTATAGAATCCCGTCTTAATTTGATCTACTCTTTGCAAAAAAAATATCATCTATCCTCTATATCTGAATTGTTAAATCTATATGAAGATATAAGCCGAAAAATAGAGAATATTAATTCTTCAGATCAGCAGGTTGAAACTTTAGAAAAAGAAGTCGCTGCAAAGTATGAGAAGATGCTGGTCCTTGCTCGTAAAATAAGTGATCGCCGTATTGCCATAACAGGAAGGTTGGAGAAAGAACTTGTGGAAAAAGTGACCTATCTGGGTATGCCGAATATTCGATTCAAATGTGATATTACAACAGAAGAACCAAGTGTGTATGGAATCGACAATTTATTGTTTCTTTTCTCTGCCAATAAAAATGCTCCTTTACAGCCTGTTGCCGGTATCGCTTCAGGTGGTGAGATTTCGAGGTTAATGTTATGTCTTAAGTCGATGATTGCTGGAGCTACAGCCTTGCCTACTATCATATTTGATGAAATAGACACAGGTGTATCCGGTGAAATAGCTGATAAGATGGGGCAGGTAATGCTCGATTTTGGAAAGAATATGCAAGTGATAGCAATTACACATCTACCTCAGATTGCAGCAAAAGGAAAAAATCATTATAAGGTTTATAAATTTGATAATGATGATTCTACTACCACTAATCTGATTCAATTGTCGGATGAAGAGCGTCTCGATGAGATTGCACGCATGCTTAGTGGTGCTGTTGTGACGGATGCTGCTATTCAAAACGCCAGATCGATGTTAGGTTTTTCATAATATTTATAACTGGTGATATGATTCCTTTTCTAGACTTAAAGAGAGAAACAGACAGATATGCTTCAGAAATAAAAGAAGCTGTATCTCGTGTTGTCTCTTCCGGATGGTATATACAAGGACAGGAAAAAGAGCGTTTCGAAAATGACTTTTCATCTTATTGTGGAGTGGCGCATTGTATAGGTGTCGGCAATGGTCTGGATGCTATTTGTCTTATTCTTAAGGCATATATAGAGATGGGAGTGATGGAAGAAGGTGATGAGGTAATTCTTCCGGCTAATACTTTTATAGCGACGGCTTTGGCGGTTTCTCAATGTGGACTTGTACCTGTATTGGCCGATTGTGATATACAGACATTCAATATTGACCCTATATCTGTAATAGAAAGAATAACAAGTAAGACAAAGGCTATTATAGCCGTTCATTTGTTTGGACGAGTAGCACCCATGCAAGAGTTGTCGGAAATAGCCAATAAGTATAATCTAAAATTGATAGAAGATGCAGCTCAAGCACATGGTGCAATATACCAAGGAAAGAAGACTGGAAATCTGGCTGATGCAGCTGCTTTTAGTTTTTATCCGACAAAGAATCTCGGCGCATTAGGCGATGCCGGAGCAGTAACAACCAACAGTGCTGATATTTCTGATTTAATAAGATGTTTTTCCAATTATGGCTCAGATAGTAAATATTTCCACAGATATAAAGGCCTAAACTCTCGTTTGGATGAGATACAAGCTGCTATTTTATCCGTACGTTTAAAATATCTGGACGCCGATAATCGAAATAGGCGGCAAATCGTAGATCGCTATTCAGTAGAAATCGATAATAAAGATATTCTATTACCTACAAAAGGAAGTGATGGAGAACATGTCTTTCATTTATATGTAATACGCTCCACACAGAGGGATAGACTTCAGTCTTACTTGATTGAAAATGAGATACAAACGCAAATACATTATCCGTTACCTATTCACAAACAACAGGCATATGCCGAATTTGAAAAGCAAAATTTACGAATGACCGAATTATTGAATAATGAAATTTTAAGTTTGCCTCTTTATTCTTCATTATCGACCAAAGAAATTGATAAGATAATTTATGCCCTGAATAATTGGCAAGAATAGTTTAAAAAAGAAAAAAATATTAATTTTACGGCTTTTAAAAACACTTTCAACCGTATATTTGTTTTATATTTGTAACGAAATATAATGAGTAAGTAGTGATATCGAAAATAAATTCTAAGAATTAGTAAAAAACACAAAATATCAGGCACTAATGATACTAACACCCCTAACTTCCATCTCACCTATAGATGGGCGTTATCGCAATAAAACAGAAAAATTAGCAAATTATTTTTCAGAATATGCATTAATTAAATATCGTGTATTGGTAGAGATCGAATACTTTATAGCTCTATGCGAATTGCCATTGCCTCAATTGAAAAATATAGATAAGTCTATTTTTCCAAAACTGAAAAGCATAGTAACCAATTTTTCGGAAGCGGATGCTCTGCGTATAAAGGATACAGAAAAAATAACAAATCATGATGTAAAGGCCGTTGAATACTTTATTAAAGAAGAATTTGACAAACTCGGTTTGCAGGAGTATAAAGAATTTATTCACTTTGGACTTACGTCACAGGACATAAATAATACATCGATCCCTCTTTCGTTGAAAGAAGTGTTGAAGGATGTATATTACCCAATATTGGGAGAGCTTATAGCTAAGCTAAGAAGTTTGGCAGAAGAATGGATAGATGTGCCTATGCTCGCAAAAACTCATGGACAACCGGCCTCTCCGACACGACTAGGGAAAGAGATAATGGTTTTTGTGAGTCGTCTTGAAGGACAATTAGCCTTGCTAAAGGCTATACCTATGTCCGCTAAGTTTGGAGGTGCGACAGGTAATTATAATGCACACAATGTAGCTTATCCATCATATGATTGGAAAGCTTTTGGAAATAAATTTGTGTCGGAAAAACTAGGACTGGTCAGAGAAGAATGGACAACCCAAATATCCAATTATGATAATCTGGCAGCAGTCTTTGATGCTCTTAAACGGATTGATACTATAATGATTGACCTGAATAGAGATTTCTGGCAGTATATTTCAATGGAATATTTCAAACAGAAAATAAAAGAAGGGGAAATAGGCTCGTCTGCGATGCCGCATAAAGTTAACCCTATTGATTTTGAGAATGCGGAAGGAAATCTCGGAATTGCAAATGCCATACTAGAGCATTTGTCGGCTAAGCTACCTATATCTCGTTTACAGCGTGATCTAACGGATTCTACCGTTCTTCGCAATGTAGGTGTACCTATGGGGCATATTGTAATAGCCATACAAAGCACACAAAAAGGATTGGAAAAATTGTTGTTAAATCAAAATGCTTTATCTAACGATTTGGACAATTGCTGGGCTGTGGTGGCAGAAGGCATTCAAACAATCCTTCGTCGTGAAGGATATCCGAAGCCTTATGAAGCATTGAAAGCTCTTACTCGCACCAATACCACGATAACAGCAGACTCTATAGCAGAGTTTATTTCGGGCTTGGATGTAAGTGAGTCTGTGAAAAACGAATTGAGAACAATTACACCTCATTCTTATACAGGTGTATAAAATTGATTATAACCGTGAGGTTATTAAAAACAGGTATTTGTATATTTATTAAAAAAAAACGAAAAAACAAATGGTGACAGACAACGGAAATGAAAGAGAAGGCCGGGATGGTTACTCTTCATCAGAAAACAATTCAAACGGGTCAGAACCCGTTAAAAAGAAACGCGCCCGTGTAGGCGATTTACGTAAACAAGCCTACGATACTAATACAGATCGAAATCCATATAAAGCTGGAGGAGACAGATCGGAAAGACAAGGTGGTTACGACTCAGACAGATCTCCTAGACAGTCTTCTTATAATAGGAATGATAATGGGGAGCGCCGTTTATATGGTAACTCTTATGATAATAATCAGAATCGCTATTCTGATAGAGGCGGCAACTACTCTGATAATAGAGGTGGCGGCAACTATTCTGATAATCGTGGCGGTGGCAACTATTCTAACAATAGAGGTGGCGGCAACTATTCTAACAACCGAGGTGGTGGTAACTACTCTAATAATAGAGGAGGAGGTAATTACTCCAATAATCGGGGTGGATATTCAGGCGGTGGAGATAACCGATCCTCGTACGGGAATCGTGATAACCGAGGTGGCGGATATGACAATCGTCGTCCGGGAGGAAATAATCAGCGTGGTGGCGGATACAACAGACCGACAACCGGAGAGGGTATAAAGAAACTGGTTAAGCCAGTTAAATACAAAGAAAATATAGATCCGAACACACCGTTGCGATTGAATAAATATTTGGCTAATGCCGGAGTTTGTTCTCGTCGTGAGGCAGATGCATTTATTACATCCGGAGTAGTAAAAGTGAATGGAGAGGTTGTAGACCAGTTAGGTGCAAAAGTGACTCGTGGTGATATGGTTACTTTCCAGGACAAACCGGTTCGTTTGGAAAGCAAAGTATACGTTCTTTTGAATAAACCTAAAAATTGTGTAACAACATCGGATGACCCTCAGAACCGTCTTACGGTAATGGACTTAGTGAAAAATGCCTGTCCAGAACGTATTTATCCTGTAGGTCGTCTCGACAGAAACACAACCGGAGTTTTATTGCTTACCAATGATGGAGATTTAGCGTCTAAGTTGATGCATCCGAAATTTAAGAAGAAAAAAATCTATCAGGTTACACTTGACCGTGATGTTGCTATCGAAGATATGCAGGCTATTGCCGACGGCGTAGAGTTGGATGATGGAGAGATACATGCAGATTCTATTGCATATCAGGCAGAAGACGTATTGAATGTGGTAGGTATCGAGATTCACTCTGGCCGTAATCGCATTGTTCGCCGTATATTCGAGAAACTTGGTTATCAGGTAACCAAACTTGACCGCGTATATTTTGCGGGATTAACCAAGAAGAATGTACTTCGTGGAAAATGGCGTTATTTGTCAGAAAAAGAAGTGAACATGCTTCGTATGGGAGCATTTGAATAAAAGATAAAATATTTGATATAAGATGGAGAAAATCCGTAGAACAAAGATTGTAGATGTATTCAAAGATCCTAAATTTGGATCTGTAGTTGACGTGAAGGGATGGGTTCGTACCATTCGCGGTAATAAATATGTAAACTTCATCCATCTGAATGATGGTTCTACTATCCATAATCTTCAGATAGTGGCTGATGTACAGAAGTTCGGAGAGGATTTCTTCAAAACAGTAACAACAGGAGCCTGTATTCATGTAATAGGAACTTTGGTTGAGTCTCAAGGAAAAGGGCAGAATGCCGAAATACAAGCAGATTCGATTGAAATATATGGTACTGCCGATCCCGAAACTTACCCATTGCAGAAGAAAGGACACTCCCTTGAGTTTTTACGCGAAATAGCTTATTTACGTCCTCGTACCAATACATTTGGCGCTATATTCCGTATACGTCATCATATGTCTTATGCTATACATAAGTATTTTAATGATCACGGATTCTTTTATTTTCATACCCCAATTGTAACGGCTTCCGATGCTGAAGGTGCGGGTTCTATGTTTCAGGTGACTACATTGGATTTTAATAATGTTCCCCGAACAGAAACAGGTAAAGTGAATTATTCGGAAGATTTCTTTGGTCAGCAGACAAATCTAACTGTTTCAGGACAGCTTGAAGGTGAGCTTGGTGCAATGGCTTTAGGTGCTATCTATACGTTTGGACCGACATTTCGTGCCGAAAATTCTAATACTCCCCGTCACTTGGCTGAGTTTTGGATGATTGAGCCTGAAGTCGCATTCTACGATATTCATGATAATATGGATTTGGCAGAAGACTTTATGAAATATCTGATTCGTTATGCTTTAGAGCATTGCAAAGATGATATTGCCTTTCTGTGTGAAATGTATGATAAGGAATTGATCGAAAGATTGAATTTCATAATAAACAATGATTTTGTAAGACTTACATATACTGAAGGTGTTGAGATATTAGAAAAGAGCGGTCAGAAGTTTGAGTTTCCTGTATATTGGGGAGCAGACCTACAATCAGAACATGAGCGTTATCTGGTAGAGAAGCACTTTAAACGTCCGGTAATACTAACCGATTATCCGAAGGAAATAAAATCATTCTATATGAAACAGAATGAAGATGGTAAAACTGTACGTGGTATGGATGTTCTTTTCCCTAAGATCGGAGAAATCATAGGAGGTTCGGAGCGTGAAGTCGATTATGATAAGTTGGTGAATCGGACAAAGGAGTTGAATATGAATACCGATCCTATCTGGTGGTATCTGGAAACCCGTAAATTCGGAACAGCGCCTCACTCAGGATTCGGACTCGGTTTTGAGCGTCTGATTTTATTTATTACAGGTATGGCTAATATTCGTGATGTAATACCATTTCCTCGTACGCCGAACAATGCAGAGTTTTAATACTCTAATATTTAAATACAAAAAGCAGTAAGGATGAAGTCCTTGCTGCTTTTATTTTTTATAGTACTTTTGCAGATGTATATTATTACATTAATACTACTTAAGTTTATCTATATATAGGCTTAATTGTATTTAAATTTTTAGGACTAAAGGTGATTGTGAAAAATAAGCCGTAAGTTGTAACTTTTGTCACCTTTTAGTTAAATATGCTGCACATAGAAATTATATAGTTGAATGAGTAAGGTACAATCGGATCTATTTAGTCATATATTGAGTTTTGTCAGAGTGATTTGTCGCAAGATAGATGTTCTGGAGGAAAAGGTGAGTCGCAGAGGGTTGAAAAATAAGTTACTATGGGTGTTTATTGCGCTTTCTTGTTTTTTACTGGTGTTACTTTTGAATGTTCTGACACCACTTATTTCAGATGATTTCGCCTATTTATTTATATATGGGGATGATGCTCGAATAAGCACGATAGGAGATATCGTACAATCACAAATAAATCATTATTATATGTGGGGAGGGCGAAGTATTGTCCATTTTATTGCACAAGTGTTACTTTTGTTACCTTCTTGTATTACCGATGTTCTAAATTCCCTTATATATGTGATTTATACTTTCCTTATTTATTACCATATAAGAGGAAGAGGCGAAAATAGTATTTCATTATTTGTCCTGATCAATTTGTCGATATGGTTTATGCAGCCGGTGTTTGGAGATACAATTTTGTGGATTACCGGAGCTGCGAATTATCTGTGGGGTACGTTTTTTATTCTTTTGTTCTTGCTACCATATCGTTTGTATGAAGGTAAAGAGCTTAATCCTTTTCGACAGATATCGTTTTCTGTGTTGCTTTTCATATTTGGTATCATTGCCGGATGGACTAATGAGAATACGGCAGGCGCTATGATACTGATAGTAATCTTATTCTTTTTATGCTACCGGTCATCTCGTTGGTATGTGCCAATATGGGGCGTATTGGGGCTGATAGGAGCAGTTGTGGGTTATGCTGTTATGATATTGGCGCCGGGAAATTTTGAGCGTGCAGGAAGCTCTCCTATGAGTTTGTATCTTATGGGGTATCGCTTGTTTAATTGTACCCTTACATTCTTTTATTATTGTGGTCCATTGATTATGACAAGTTTTGTGGTTTATGTGTTATACTCTCGTTTCTATAGGGAGGACAGGTCAGGACAGCTTAAATTGAGCATGATATATTCCATAGCTGCCATAGCAGCTGTTTATGCAATGTTGCTTGCTCCAACATTTCCTCGCAGGGCACTATTTGGTGTGATTACTTATCTTATTATAGGGGCTGGTATTTTATTCTATAATCTTGATTTCCGAAATAGCTTTCTTCGCCAGATGCGCTTAGGTATAATTGTATTGGGGCTCTTTAGTTTTATATTTACATACTATCTGGCTGCTAAAGAGATAAACAGATATCGAAATATAGTAAAGCAGAGAGAGGTTCAGATAGAAGAAGCCAAAGTGTCGGGAAAAAAGGAATGTCAATTTGAACGGTATGATGGAAATGTTTATATACATGGAGAAGATCCTTTTTCGGCCGAATTGATGACTCGCTATTATGGTATAACGGTGAAATTACAAAATCCCGACTAGAAAATATCAATTCCCATTAAGGTTCCTGTGATGATGCCTGCTACTCCTAACCCGATGAGTAGTATTCCTATTATCTTGTTGAAAATCTGAAGGCCTCTGGGGTTGAAATGACTACGCAGCTTATTCACAAAATAGGTAACTAATAGCCACCAGAGAAAAGCTCCTATGCCTATAAAAAAGATTGTGATGAGGTCGTAACCGAAGGGCTTATCGGCATCAATAACATTGAAGCGGGCAAATAGCGCAATGTATAAGAATAATGTGGCGATATTTGAAATAGTGAGAAACAATGAAGATATAAAGACCTTCCATGTGGAGATCTTGTTCTCTTTCAATTTGGTCAGATTCTTAGATGGGTTTTTGTTGAAAACAAGAGCTCCAAAAACAATTAGAACTATACTTCCGATGACCTTAAGTGGTCCTTCGTGTTGTTGAATGAACTCGGTACTAAACCCAAGGCCTAATGCTGCAATGATAGCTAGTAGGGCGATAAGCATATCTCCGACTACAGCACCGATGCCCGTCATTAACCCATTTTTTCTTCCTTCATTCAAGGTACGTTGTATACATAACATACCAACAGGACCCATGGGTGCTGATGACAAGAAGCCAATAAATAAACCTTTTATAATGATATATACCATTAACTACCTTTTATAGCGGCCATTTACCTTGCGAAAATAAACATTTGATCGAATAGATTTCTTTCCAATCCAACCGCTCTTCTGCGCAAAGATAAGACCAAAATATCAAAAAGCCTTATGTGAACGAGTAAAAGCGATGAGGCTATTAAGCATTTTTAATCTTACGGCTTTCTACTGTTAATTATAATTAGTGATTGTGAGCTTGTTAAGTGTTTCTATATTTGATTATATTTTTTTTAGTTGCCATTTTCCATATCTTAAATATAGGAATGAGAAAAAGAGCAAGCATCCCCAATAAACATATTCCACAGACCAGGAAACAGCTACGGATGCTTCTTTGTATATTACTATCCAATACATATATAGTACATAGAGGATAAGAGTGATTATCTCAAGATAAAGAGCTGCTCGTGTATTTCCTGTTCCCGATATGGAATTAAACACAACAGTACTGATGCTGCATATAGGTAGTGCAAATACAACAACAAGAAGTGGAGTTACCGATTCGGGTATCAGGCTTATGTCTTCGTGTGAGGCTATAAGTGATATCCAGAATTCAGCACCAATCCCTGTGATGAGCATGACGATAGCTATAACGCCAAGACTAAGTTTGCATATTCTTTTAACCAATGGTATTACGTCTTTTATTTGGCCGGCTCCCATTGTATTGCCAACAAGGGTATTGGCTGTGGTAGCTAAAGCATTCATCGGGATGAAAAATAGCATATAAAAGTTTCGTACTATATTGGTAATGGCAAGTGCACGAGCCGAATGTTGTTCTATTGCCATGAAAAATAAAAACCATGTAGACATAGAAATCAGATACTGGATCATAGTGAAAGAGGATATGCTTAAAATACTCTTTACTATCGAGAATCTGAATTTCATCTTCATGAAGCCGTACTTTTTCAGATCTACGGTTCTCAGTGTGTAAATAACAAAAAATAATACAGACGCTATTTCTGATATTACAGCGGCCATTCCGGCTCCTGCAATCCCTAGCTTAGGGAATCCAAAGTTACCGAATATAAGGATGTAGTCTCCGGCAAAATTAACTACAGCCATTACTATTGCATTCATTGTTAATACAGGAGTACGTGCAATACCAACGTAGAATGCCCGGAACATAACATTGATAGAAGCAAAGAAAAAACCGAATATTCGCCATGAAAGATAGGAGTCTACAGCCGCATATACTTCGGGAGAATCCATAAATCCAGGGAGGATATATTTGGACATCAATGAAGAGCCTGTAAACAATAGAAGAGCTAATACTTCGAGGAATATAATACCTTGTATTACAATACTTCCTATTTTGTTATAATTCTGCTCACCATTGCGGCGGCTAATCATAATCTGTCCGCCAATGCTAAAGCCAAAACAAAGGGTGAAGAACGCTATGTAATATATTCCGGCTAGCCCAGAAGCACTCTGCTCGACTTCACCGACCTGTCCTAGAAAGATCGTTGCTGTGAGTTGAACAATGTTTTGGGCAAGTAAGCCTAGCATAATAGGTGCGCTTACCTTCCATATATCTTTATACGAATATGAGTGCATGTATGAGCCGTCTAGCTATAGCTGATAGCGATTAGTGTTTAAGTTTATTTAATTAGCTTGTTTGTCTTTGTGTCGGGGAAGGCAACCCAAGGTTTGAAAGATTTGGCTTCTTCAAATTCCATTTGAGCGTAAGACATAATAATAACAATATCTCCTGGCTGAACGCGTCGGGCAGCAGCACCATTAAGGCAGATCGCTCCTGAACCACGTTCTCCTTTTATGATATAGGTTTCCAGGCGCTCTCCATTATTGTTGTTCACAATCTGCACCTTTTCTCCTTCGATAAAGTTGACGGCATCCATCAGGTCCTCATCGATAGTGATACTTCCTATGTAGTTCAAATTGGCTTCGGTTACAGTGACGCGATGCAATTTTGATTTAACGACTTCTACAATCATGATTATACTGTGATTAATAATAAGTAACATTGTCTATTAACCGCACATCTCCGCAGAAAACAGCTATACAGCCTACTGCGTATTCGGTGTCAGGCCAATGTTGTATCGGTTGCAAAGAAAATCCATCTACAATTTCAAAGTATTCTACTTGGAGAGATTCTACTTCGTTGATCTTATCAATAACAACCCTTTTTAGTTCGTTTACAGAGTACTCGTTCCAATTTTTACTTAGTCCGAGTATTATCTCCGATATTTTTACAGCATCTTGCTTTTGTTCCGGATTCAATCGTTCATTGCGGCTGCTAAGAGCAAGTCCAGTTGCTTCGCGTACAATCGGCATTGGAACAATTTCCACATCTAATTCCAATTGTTTGACCATCTCTCTTATAATGGCTAATTGTTGGAAGTCCTTCTCTCCGAAATATGCTTTGTTTGGTTTTATTACGTCAAATAGGCGACTTACTACTTGTGCTACTCCGTTGAAATGTCCGGGGCGATGTTCGCCTTCCATTACCTTGTCTATTTGTCCAAAATCGAATTGGCGAGTGTCAGGTTCAGGGTAGATCTCTTCTACAGACGGTGCAAAAACAATATGAACTCCTGCTTTTTCCAGATATAGACAATCTTTCTCTAAGTTTCTGGGATATTTTAATAGGTCTTCTTTGTTGTTGAACTGAGTCGGATTTACAAAGATACTCACTATGCAGATATCATTGTCGGAAATACATTGTTTAACCAACGATAGATGGCCTTCGTGTAAAGCTCCCATTGTGGGAACAAAACCTATTGATTTACCTTCTTTGCGCAAGGATGTAACCATCTCCTGCACACCTTTAACTGTATTTATCAAGTTCATATTTGCCTAATAACCAAAACGGATACAAAGCAAGTAAATAATTATGAAATGGCGAAACAAACAAACATATTTGTTGTGTATTTTAACGCATTGGAGGGTTCTGGATATACTTTTTTTTCTAGGTTGCTTTTTTAGAGTTCGTGTCTATTCTCCAAACGTCCTTTTATTTTTATTTATACTTTAAAACTTGAAAAATAGAATATTGTACTCCAGAGTTTGCAAAAAAGAAGATTTTTTTTTATTATCTTTGTACTCTCAATCGAATTCTGAAGAGACCTAATTAAATGAGTACAAAAAAGATTTTATACATTACGCAGGAGATAACACCATATCTTCCTGAGTCAGCAATTGCAACAAATTGTAGATACTTACCACAAGCTATACAGGAAAAGGGGCAGGAGATAAGGACCTTTATGCCGAGATTTGGAAATATAAACGAGAGAAGAAACCAACTTCATGAAGTAATCCGTCTTTCGGGTATGAATCTTATTATTGATGATACGGACCACCCATTGATTATAAAGGTGGCTTCTATTCAGGCAGCCCGTATGCAAATTTATTTTATCGATAATGATGATTACTTTAAGCGTAAGTATACCGTTGCTGATGATGACGATGTGGAGTTCTCTGATAATGATGAAAGAAGTATATTTTATGTAAGGGGTGTGTTGGAAACAATCAAGAAATTACGTTGGATACCGGATGTGATTGATTGTCATGGCTGGATGACAGCGTTGACAGGATTGTATATAAAAACAGCATATGCTGATGATCCTTGTTTCAAAAATTCAAAAATTGTATATTCTTTATATAATGACGATTTTAAACAGCCTTTTAGCGAAAATTTTGTTAATAAACTAAAATTTGATGGCTTAAAGGATAAAGACGTTTCTGAATTAAAAGATGTAGTGGACTATGAAACGCTTACTAATTTTGCAATCAAATATGCAGATGGTGTTATTCAAAGCGAAGCATCAGTGAATAAAAACGTCCTCGATTTTGTAAATAATTCCGATAAAAAATTTCTTTCATATCCTGGTGAATTAGATGTTTCGGTTGATGCAATCAATGATTTTTACGAGAATCTTTAAAGTATCTAAAATAAAATTAGAAAAATGCTGTTTTATTTTTAGTAAACAGCATTTTTTTAGATATTTGAATCCCAAATTTGAATTAACATTATTTGAATGAAAATTAAAACATTATTAAGCCTATTCATAGCTTTTTTTGCGATTATATTTGTTGCTTGCGAAGATAATCTTGGTCAGTTAGGTGAAAGTATACAGCCTGAAAAGGATGATATAAACGCAAAAGGTGATACTATTGACCTGAGGGCCGCAACATACTCTTTTGAAGATTCAGTATATGCCCGTACCGAATATGGATTATTAGGCGAGTATATTGATCCTATATTTGGAAAGGTAAAGTCAGATTACATGACAGAGCTATTTTGCCCAGAGGATATAGAGTTTAAGAATCCGAATAATAAAAAAGTGACAATCGACTCTGTCTTTTTAAATACAGAGTTTACATATTTTACCGGAGATACAGTTGCTCCGATGGGATTATCAGTCTATGAAGTTACAAAACCACTAAAAGCATTTTTCTTCACAAGTGTCGACCCTGCGAAGTATACAGATAATATGAGTAAGCTTCTGGGGCAAAATATATTTTCTATTCAGGATCTTCCTAATGTGGTGGAGAGCGGTTATCGTATAAGGACTATTAATACACAATTAGATCTGTCTTTAGGCGAACGTTTCTATAATGAATGGCTCGAATCGAAGGATACATTTAAGAATTCTGATGCAATGAGTGAATTCTTCAAAGGAATATATGTAACTACTACATTTGGCTCGGGAACTCTTATTCGAACAGATCAGACAAGTTTTAATATATATTATACTTATCAGATAAGAAATGTAGCTAATACCGCTGACTCTGCTGCTGTAGGAATATTCCACTTGCCTGTTACGCCGGAAGTTATTCAAATGAATCATGTGAAAAATACATTGCCGACAGATATGCTTGGAGAAAGCGATGTTAGGACTTATATGAAAACTCCGGCTGGTGTATATACTGAATTTACGATTCCTTTGGACGATATAATGAAAACTGTGGGTAAAGATAGAGTAATCAATGCCGCAAACTTTAAGGTGAAAGGCTTTACTGAGGAGGAAGAAAAGTCGGGATTAATCAGACCTTCTTATGTTTTAGTTATAAATAAAGACTCTCTGGAAAATTATTTCTACGATAAGAGGTATAGTTCAAGTAATAAAACATCTTTTGTTATCTCTCGTAATACATCATCGAATACTTATGATCTAGGAAATTTGGCTTCAGTAATTAATTATTATGCAGATTATTATAAGTCTAAGGGGCAAACAGAACTGCCGGATCTCAAATATTTGATGATACCTGTCGATGCAACACCTTCGACAACCACTTCGGGGGCTATTACGGATATATATAATCAGATGTATCCTACCTCTGCTATATTGAGGACTGATCCACCTAACATGAAGATGACTATTATATCGAGTAAATATTAATAATACCGAATAAAGACAATCAAAATGTCTTCCAAGCAAATAAGAAATACAGCTAAATTATTACTCTTCTTATATCTAGGGTATTTTGGCTGTGTTTCTTATTTTGTACATAGCCACATCTACAATGGGGTGGTTTACGTGCATTCGCATCCTTATAATAAATTTGCTAAAAATGCAGATGATGATAAACTTCCTCCTTTCGAGACGCATCATCATACTTCAGCCGGCTTTTTTACTTTCAATCAACTTTCGAATACAACTTCATTTGAAGCTGACTGCATCAATACTTTAGATGGTGTTGATTTTTATGTTGATATACTACAATATAAGGAACTGGCTCCTCAGGTCATTAGCTGTCCGGTTGCAGTTTATTTTAATTATAGAGCTCCCCCTACTTCTTCTTTTTCATAATTCGATATAATTCTTTTTTTAGGAATTATTCATTAAGGGTTGGTATGTCTATATGCAATCCTGTTTCTACTTAATATTTATTTTTTTTAAGCCCTAAAACCTTTGTCTATACGATTTAGATGAGGCTTTTGACTGTAATTTATTACGGGCTTTCATGCATTGTATAAATCGCGTTACTACGTTTTATATGATATAATTATAATTGAAACATGAAAAAGATAAAACTTTTATCATTCTATATATTTTGCTCTATAGGGCTTATGGCTCAGCAAACAGGTAAATCGACACTAAAAGGACATGTATTGGATAGTGGGACAGAAGAGCATCTTCCAGGAGTAACAGTTTCTATTGAAGGGAAACAATCTGCTGTAATGACAGATGAGACCGGACATTTTGTGTTAGGTGGATTGCTTCCTGGAACATATGCTGTTGTTACACAATATATAGGTTATTCACCATTGCGACAAGAAGTGTCGGTTGGGGTAAATGAAATTAAGAATGTTACTTTATATATAGAACCGGAAGATCAGCAATTGGATGAGATAATGATAACAGCTTCAGCTAACGCTCTAAATAGGAAAATATCGCCAGTAGTAGTGAATAAATTAACTACTAAAGCTTTTGAAGCCACAAATTCTACATCTTTATCTCAAGGTCTGAATTATATGCCGGGATTGAGGGTGGAAACCAATTGTCAGAATTGTGGAACACAAGAGGTAAGAATAAATGGTCTTGAAGGGCAATATTCTCAAATGTTGATTGATGGACAACCGGTTTTTAGCTCTTTATCAAAGATGTATGGTCTGGAGCAGATGCCTACTAATATGATAGAGCAAGTTGAAGTTATTCGTGGAGGAGGTTCTGTCCTTTATGGGGCCAATGCTATTGGCGGAGTAATAAATATAATAACAAAGGAGCCTGAGAAAAATTCTTATCAAGCTAAATATAATATGTCTCTTATCGATGGTAAGTCGGCTGATAATACCTTGTATCTCAATTCTTCTTTTGTAGATAGATCTAAGAAATCAGGCATTTCTCTTTTTGCAAATATGAGGAATAGGAATCCTTGGGATGCTAATAATGATGGCTTTTCAGAAATAGGTAAGAATAGGACTTCTTCACTTGGCTTTCGTTCTTTTTTGAAACCGACATCCCACGATAAGTTTACGTTGGAATGTCATTATATATCAGAATATCGCAGAGGTGGGGATAATATGAGTCGTCCTCCACACGAAGCTTTGATTGCTGAAACAACAGACTATAGGATACATTCGGGGGGGATGGGTTATACACATCTTAGTGATGATCATAAGCAAAAGCTTACGGTGAATATGTCTGTTCAGAAAACAGGTAGAGATAGTTATTATGGGGGAGGATATGATCCCGATGGTTACGGTAATACGTCAGAATTGGCATTGACCGGAACAGTTAGATACGAAGTAAATATGGATAAACTTTTGTTTATGCCCGCAAAATTTACAGCTGGATTTACCCAAGAATATACAAATCTTCATGATACAATTCACAGTAGAAATGTAAAGCAAATTGTAAACATGAGTAGTCTTTATTTACAGAATGAATGGAGGGATGATGCTTTGACTTTTATTATAGGTCTTAGAGGAGATAAACATAATAAGTTGAGTAATATAAATTTGATTCCACGAAGTAGTATTAGATATAGATTAGGTGAAAAAGTAAATCTTCGAGCAGCATATTCTATGGGGTACAGAGCTCCTGAGATTATTGCCTCAGATTTGGATATACCAGTAATAGGTGGTTCTGCTACTATTACTCAGCTCGGTAAAGAGCTGAAACGTGAATATTCCAATACAATAAATGGAGGGGCCGATTTTAGCTTTTATAACGAAAATATATATTCGTATTTTCTTTTAGAAGGTTTTTATACTAAAATAAATAATGTGTTCGTTGTTCAGGAAACGGGTGTAGATGCTGCGGGGAATACCTTAATGACACGTGTTAATGGAGATGGAGCATATGTATATGGCGTAAACTTGGAAACAACAGTACAACCTTTGAGCTGGCTCGAAATTCAAGGTGGCTTTACATGGCAAAGAAGCCGTTATACTAAGCCTGTTAGCTGGTCGTCGGAAGAATACGTGCAACCTGTAAAGAAGATGTTAAGATCGCCCGATACTTACGGCTTCTTTTCAGCAACAGCTTCTCCCAAGAAGCAATATTCAGTTTCGTTATCCGGAGTATACACTGGTTCCATGTTGGCTCCACATTTTGCGGGAGCGGAAGGTGTATTAAAGGATGAAACTGTAAAAACAAAAAGTTTCTTTGATACAACTCTAAAATTATCTTACTTTTTCAACCTGAATACTAAAAATATGCTAGAGATAAATGCAGGGGTGCAAAATATGTTCAATCAAATACAAAAGGATTACGATAGAGGCCCTAATCGTGACTCGGAGTATATTTACGGGCCATCACTACCTCGTACATTTTTTGTAGGGCTAAAAATTACTTCTATTTAATAAAAATAATATTGAGAGGAGATAAAATTATTTCCTCTCAATATTATGGTTATATTTTACATTTTTAGATAATAATCTTTTACTAATTCTATAAATGCATCAGAATATATATGTCTTTCTTTTTCTATTATTAATTCGGATTCTACCAATGGTGTAGCCATATTCGAGATCTCCATAAGAATCCTTTTTGGCAAAGAGGTTGGGGTAGGATAAACAGTTGTTATACGTGTGACGAATAGATTATATTCTTTGGCTATATTCAGGAGGCTGTTTTTGTAGCTGAATGGATAGATTACAGATATTTTTCCATTTCGATTCAATAGTGTAGACGAAATTCGGACTAACTCTTCTGCTGAAAGAGTGTCAGTATGGCGCGCAATGGTTCGTTCTTGCTTAGGCGATTTTAATGATTGGATGAAAAATGGAGGGTTAGATACAATTATGTCGTATTTTTTACTTGGGCGAATTTGTAATTCTTGTAGTGAGTTATTGATGCAATCTATTTGATTAGCAAATGGAGATAGTTTGATATTGTCTTTCGCTTGCTCAAAGGCACAATTGTCAATATCTATGGCATCTATAGATAGTTTATTGTTTCGTTGGGCCATCATTAAAGCTATTAGTCCCGATCCTGTGCCGATATCAAGAGCTCTCTCGCAATTATCTATATTGGTCCAAGCTCCTAATAACACGCCATCGGTTCCTACTTTCATAGCGCATCGGTCATGGAATACGGTAAATTGTTTAAACTTGAAATATGGATTTGGCATATCATATTAGTTTATCTATTACTAACTTTGTGGCACAAATTTTGTTATATAATAGGGGCAAAGTTAGTTATAATTCTGTATTTTTACAGCCCTTTAAACTAAGAGGGGATTAATCCAAATAAAAAAAAAGGATATATGTTTAATAGAAAAAAAGATATTCTAAGTCTCGAAGAAAGTAAGGAGCCTGTTATTTCTATCATAACCAATGACTTCGACGATGGAGATTGCTATATAAATGAAAAAGATCTGAAAGAAGAGCTGCCTATTTTGCCTCTTCGTAATACAGTTATTTTTCCGGGAACGAGTATGCCTATTTCGGTTGCTCGTAAGAAATCTTTGAAGCTAATAAAAAGTGTAAATCGCCAAAAAGGTAAATATGTTGGACTAATCTGCCAAAAGGACGCAGAAAACGATGATCCGGAAATAGCAGATTTGTATCCTATAGGAGTTATAGGTGAGATTATACGGGTTATAGAGCTTCCGGATGATGAAAATGTGACTGTCATTTTTCAAGGAAAGAAAAGATTTAGACTGACAGAACTGACACAAAACGAGCCTTTCATGAAAGGCCGTTATGAGGTAAGAGAAGGAGTGCCTGTTCTTAAAACCGATACAGAATATAAAGCCCTTTTGGATTCTATACGAGATCTGACAATACAGATGCTTCGCATGTATGGCGAACCTCCAAGAGAGTTTATACAAAGATTGAAATCGGATGTTGTATCATCGGTACTTGTAAATTATTGTTGTGCGAATTTGCCTGTATCGGGAGCAGAAAAACAAAGTTTACTCGAAATTGATGATGATAAAGAACGAGCCTATCGTCTGTTGGTAATTCTTAACAGGGAAACTCAGTTGATGGAAATGAAGCTCAATATTCAGATGAAAACAAGAGAAGAGCTTAATCAACAACAAAAAGAATATTTCCTTCAGCAGCAGATAAAAACAATACAAGACGAATTGGGCGGTAATCCGCAACAAGCCGATCTGGAAGAATTCAAGCAAAGGGCGACCAAAAAGAAATGGAGTGCGCAAGTTGCTCAAGTCTTTGATAAGGAAATGAGTAAATTGGAACGCCTGCATCCGCAATCACCAGATTATTCGACTCAATATACATATATAGAAACTCTTCTGGATTTACCTTGGGATGAGTATACAAAAGATAACTTCAATTTAAAAAATGCTCAAAAAGTTTTAGATAGGGATCATTTTGGATTGGAAAAAGTAAAAGAGCGTATTATTGAGCATCTTGCTGTATTAAAGCTGAAGGGCGATTTAAAATCTCCTATTATCTGCTTATACGGCCCTCCTGGAGTTGGTAAAACATCATTAGGGAAATCAGTAGCGGAAGCTCTTAATAGAAAATATGTACGAGTTTCATTTGGTGGATTACACGATGAATCGGAAATTAGAGGTCATCGTCGTACATATATAGGAGCTATGCCGGGGCGAATAATTCAGAATATATTAAAAGCAGGTTCTTCTAACCCGGTTTTTGTATTAGATGAAATAGATAAAATAGGAAGTGACTTTAAAGGAGATCCTTCATCAGCCTTATTGGAAGTATTGGATCCGGAGCAAAATTCAGCCTTTCACGATAACTATTTGAATATAGATTATGATTTGTCGAAAGTAATGTTTCTTGCTACAGCAAATAATCTATCTACTATTTCGCAACCTTTACTCGATCGTATGGAGCTTATAGATGTGAGCGGATATATTATCGAAGAAAAGATAGAGATAGCTCGCAGACACTTGGTTCCAAAACAGATGGAGAATCACGGACTGGGTAAAGACGTTATAGATATACCAAAGAAAACAATTGAAAAGATTGTTGAAAACTATACTCGTGAATCGGGCGTTCGTGAGTTAGACAAGAAGCTAGCGAAGATAATGCGTAAGGTTGCACGTAAGGTTGCATCGGAAGAGGAATATAAGAAGGTGCTAGAACCTTCCGACTTACATGAGTATCTTGGTGCAATAGAATATAGCCGCGATCAATATCAAGGTAATGATTATGCCGGAGTAGTAACTGGTTTAGCTTGGACTTCTGTTGGAGGAGAGATCCTTTTCATAGAAACCTCACTTAGCAGAGGCAAAGGTGGAAAGCTTACATTAACCGGAAATTTGGGTGATGTCATGAAGGAGTCAGCTGTTTTAGCATTGGAGTACCTTCATTCGCATGGACAGGCTATAGGTATAGATGAAGATGTCTTTGATAATTGGAATGTACATGTGCATGTACCTGAAGGTGCTATACCTAAGGATGGTCCTTCTGCCGGTATTACAATGGTAACATCATTAGCGTCTGCGTTTACTCAAAGGAAAGTAAGAGCAAATCTAGCAATGACTGGTGAGATTACTTTGCGAGGGAAGGTTTTACCGGTTGGCGGAATTCGTGAAAAGATACTTGCCGCCAAACGTGCAGGAATAAAAGATATTATTCTTTGTAAAGAGAACAAAAAAGATATTGATGAAATCAAACCTCTTTATTTAAAAGGACTAACTTTTCATTATGTAGATGATATAAAACAGGTGTTGGATATCGCTCTTCTAAAAGAGAAGGTAAAAGATCCTTTAGACTTTAGAGTGAAAGAAGAGACTATTGCTAACTAAATAAATAGAAATAAGTGTAAATCCCCGGATTTGCACTTATTTCTTTTAAACAAATTTCTTACATTTGTACCGCAATGATTAATAATCCGGATATAAAAGAAAAAGGCGCATCTCTACTTAAATATGCCATGCATTATGGTATGATCCTGGGTGTTTTCTGGATGGTCAAATACTTATTTCTAATAGGATCAGGCTTTTCAGATCATGTTTTTATATATGTATATTATTTATTAAATGTAGGAACTTTCCTATTGATTTATATTTTTACTTTTAAATATAAAGACGCAGATCCGGAGAGCCCTAAAGGGATATTATCGTGTGTCTTATTTGTCACACTTATTTGTTTTTTTGCATCTTTCTTCGAGGCTATTGTTATATATGCTCATTATAAATTTATAGATCCTTCGTATTTTACTAAAATGATTATTCCGGTGATGAATATGATAGAAAAAATGCCGAATCCTTCAGATCAGAAAGAACTGTTAGGAAAGATATTTTCAAGTCAACCAATATATATCATTTCCGAATTTATAAAAAATACCATGTTAGGATTGATTCTAGGCTTGTTGATGGGGTTATTGGTCAATAGTACAAAAAGCAAATAATTGTAATACTCAATATCAAATGGATATATCTGTTGTTATACCTTTACTTAATGAAGAAGAGTCGCTCTCGGAACTCCATGCTTGGATAAAACGAGTGATGGAGGAGAATGCTTTTTCTTATGAAGTTATCTTTGTAGATGACGGTAGCACTGATCGTTCTTGGGATATTATATGTGAGTTAAGAAAAGCGTCTCCCGAAATAAAAGCTATTCGTTTTAAACGTAACTATGGAAAATCACCGGCCTTACACTGTGCTTTTCAAAAAGTGGAAGGAGACGTCGTGATAACAATGGATGCTGACTTACAAGACAGTCCGGATGAGATTCCGGCCTTGTATAAGATGATAAAGGAAGATGGTTATGATCTGGTTTCAGGCTGGAAAAAGAAACGTTATGACCCTTTGTCTAAAACCTTGCCTACAAAACTATTTAATGCTACTGCACGTAAGGTGTCAGGTGTGAAATTACATGATTTTAATTGTGGGCTTAAGGCATATCGTAAAGAAGTTGTGAAGAGCATAGAGATATATAACGATATGCATCGATATATCCCCTATCTAGCTCGTATAGCAGGCTATCGGAAAATAGGGGAGAAGGTGGTACATCATCAAGCCCGAAAATATGGTAAAAGCAAGTTTGCAGGTTTAAGCCGTTTTGTAAATGGCTATCTGGACCTACTTACCCTCTGGTTTTTATCTGTATTTGGACGAAAGCCGATGCATTTCTTTGGATTATGGGGAACGGTTATGTTCCTACTTGGTTTTGTAGCAGTAGTTATTGTTGGAGCGAATAAACTTTATGCTATAAATCAAGGTATTGCACATCCATTAGTTACTAATTCGCCATATTTCTATATTGCCTTGACAATGATGTTGTTAGGTACGCAGCTGTTTTTAGCTGGATTTTTAGGAGAGATAGTATCTCGTAATTCAACTGCTAGAAATGATTATAAGATAACGGAAGAACTATAAATAACGCGCTGGTATTACTCAATATCAGCATTTTTTTATTAATAAGTAGACATATTTAGATTCGCACTTATCGCGATCTTAACCATATCACTAAATGAAACTAAAAGAACTTATCGAAAATCGTTATTCGGTTAGGGCTTATCTTCCTCATGCGGTTGAGGAGGAAAAGGTCAATTATATTCTGGAATGTGCTCGCCTTGCGCCTTCAGCATGTAATCTACAGTCATGGAAATTTTATATAGTAACAACAAAAGAAGCTGTTTCAAAAGTTCAGGAGTCTTATAATAGAGAGTGGTTTAAGACAGCTCCGATGCATATTGTTGTTTGTAAAGATGTTTCTGTTTCATGGAAGAGGACAAATACAGATAATAAAGATTTTGGAGATGTTGATGCTGCTATTACAGCAGAACATATTTGTTTGGCTACCGCTGAAGTTGGATTAGGAACATGTTGGGTGTGCAACTTTGACCCTGTGTTGTTGAAAGAGGCTCTTCGATTGCCTGAAAATATTGAAGCTATTGCAATATTCCCTTTAGGATACATAGATACTGAAAAGAGTTTATTAACAGATAAGAAGCGTAAACTTTTATCAGAAGTTACTGAGAGGCTATGATTCAAATACTTGCTTTGGCCGTCGGATTATCTATGGATAGTTTGGCGGTTGCTCTAACTAGTGGTGCTGTTATAGGTAATCACAGAGCTATTAATGTTTTGAAAATAGCAGGTATGTTGGCTTTTATTCAAATGGGACTGACTGTTTTTGGATGGCTTATAGGGTCAACTTTTGCACGCTATATTGATCAATATGACCATTGGCTTTCATTTATTATACTCTTCTTTTTAGGAGCTAGAGTTATAATAAGCAGTATAAAGGATGAAGAAGATAATCCTTTTAATCCCCTAAATTTTAAAGTAATGTTAAGTCTTGCGATTGCAACTAGCATAGATGCAACAGCTGTCGGTTTATCATTGTCTTTAATTAATATGGAGATATTAATACCTGCTACAATAATCGGAATTGTCACATTTATAATGTCTTCTTTTGGTATAATTTTTGGCTGTAAAGCCGGACAAAGATATAATCTTCAGATAAATATAGCCGGAGGAGTAATTCTTATTCTTATAGGGTGTAGTATCTTAATACAGCATACAATTCTGTCTGATGCATATATGGCTTTTCTTTGATTTATTGTTTATGATAATAAACTCTTGTTAAATAAAATGAAACTATTTAACTCCGAGACCGAATCATTGTTATATTTACACCTAGTATACTATTTTTGTCAAAAGCTAATAACAATAAAAGAGTAAGAAAATGACTTTTATACTATTTCTATTATTTGCCATTGTTATATTTGGGGTGATGCTTGTACTCTCTTTGGTTAGAGGTATTGGTTCATTTATATTCGGTCGATCATCTTCTACGCAAGATAGAAGTTACTCTTCTTACAAAAAAACGTATTCAGATAGTTCGTCCAGTCACAATACATCGTCTTATTCAGGTAAAAAGATATTTTCGAAAGATGAAGGAGTGTATGTGAAATACGAAGAGATAAAAGAATAAATCCTATATATAATATATAAGAAAGAGGGCGCTTGATCAGAAACAAGCGCCCTCTTTTTATTCGTAATAGTTACTGAATTCTATTTCTTGCCTTTTAGTAAACCATAATACAGATTGTCATCATTGATTATTTGATATGCTTTTTTGTATGTATCACTATTCTCATTAAATATTTTAATAGAGGTTTCCATATCATATAGATCTCTTGCTAACAGGGCCTTTAATTGTGTTGCAATGATTTCTTTCGACTTGTCGAATTCTTCTTTATTGAAAGTAATTTTCTCTTCTTCTCCGGCAGCTATTACCTTATCGAATAATTCTTGAGGAATTACATATTTCTTAACGAAAGATTCTTTCGTTGGATATAAGTTTCTGATATCGTCTCTATGATTATCAACTTCGCCATATGCAATTTTATAAATAATCCCTCTATTTGCTATGTTACGGGCATAAAGAGAATAACTCGCTGTATCGAGAGGTACGAAATAATCGGGCATGATACCCCCACCACCATATACTATTCTTTCATTTACCAGAGTCTTATATTTTAAAGAATCAGGGAAATGTATGCTATCAGCATGCATCATCTCGCCCTTATTATATCTTTCTATCACATCCATGTTATAAGAAAGCAGATCACCATTAGTATATGGTTTCTGTATAGAACGTCCTGTAGGGGTGTAATAACGGGCTACAGTAAGCCTTATCATAGAGTTGTCCGGTAATGGAATTTGTCTTTGTACTAATCCTTTTCCAAAGCTTCTGCGGCCAACAATAACACCTCTATCCCAATCTTGAACAGCACCCGATAGGATTTCACTGGCAGAGGCCGAGCCTTCATTTATCATAATTACCAGTTTACCTTTTTCGAAAGATCCTTTTACAGAGGAGACTTCATCCCTTCTTGGTTGGCGTAATCCTTCTGTATAGACTATTAGTTTTCCTTTATCCAAGAATTCATCTGATAGGTCTATGGCAGGCGCCATATATCCACCTCCATTGCTTTCCAGGTCTAGTATGAGGTTTTGCATACCTTGCTCTTTTAGCTTAGCTAAACCGTCTTGAAATTCTTTTGTGGTAGTAGCTCCGAATCTGCTGATGCGAATATAACCAGTCGTTTTATCTACCATGTAAGTGGCATCAATACTATAAATTGGAATTTTGGCCCTTGTTATCGTAAAATCTAATAATTCAGGTATACCTCGACGTAGCACTTTTACATCCACTTTAGTTCCCTTTGGACCTTTTAAACGCGACATAATATCTTTTGTTGACCTTTTTTGTCCGGCAATTAGGGTGTCATTTACATATAGTATTTTATCACCGGCTCTTAGTCCAACCTTTTCTGATGGTCCTCCGGGAATGGTTTCTATAACATATAATGTATCGGTCATCATATTGAAAGAAATACCTATTCCGTCGAAGTTCCCTTCCAGAGGCTCATTCATATCTTTGACTTCATCAGAACTGATGTAGGTAGAGTGTGGGTCAAGCTTTTCCAGAAGAGATTTAACAGCATCTTCGGCTAATTTATTATCATCTACATTATCTACGTACATGTTTTCTATGATCGCCATAGTTGTAGCTACTTTTTTCGAGCCTTCGCTCATCTTGAATTGGGCTGATACGTTTATGATAACGAAAAAACAGAGAGCTGATATTATAACTCTTTTCATATCTTATATTTGACTTGATTTATAAATAAACACCGCTTTACAAGTGATAGTTTATTTTATTATTAATCTTGTATTTTTAAATTCATACCCTCAGGGACGAATTGACTCACGTCATGTCCAAATCTTAATAGCTCACGGACAATAGTAGAGCTAATATGTGTAAGTTCAGGTTCGGTGAAAAGAATAAATGTTTCTATTCCGGATATTTTACGATTCATATCGGCAATCGTTTTTTCGTATTCAAAATCATTTACAGAACGTATCCCTCTCATGATAAAAGTAGCATTGACTATTTTCGCAAAGTCTACAGTTAAGCCGTCGTAAGTGTCCACAGATATGCGTTTGTCGTTTTTATATACGGACTGTATCATATTTATACGACTATCAAGGGTGAAGTAGCTTTTTTTTGCATCATTTTTACCTATAGCAATAACGATCTCATCTACTAATTCGAGAGATCGTTTTACTAAAGAATAATGCCCTATCGTAAAAGGGTCGAATGTTCCTGGAAAGATTGCTTTTCTTTTCATTTGTTAGTTAGCCATGTCTGATATAAATTTGATTCGTACCAAACGGATCTCATCTTCAGAATATTCACCCAATTCGTTTATTGCTTCTTCCAGATCATCAGATTCTGCTTCTTGAAAATACTGGAATATATCGTCTAAGTGGTCTTCATCTATTACTTCACGAAGAAAATAATCAATGTTAATTTTTGTGCCTGAATATACAATAGCTTCGACTTCATTAAGTAATTCTAGAAAGTCAATACCTTTCGATTCAGCTAAATCATCTAGGGCTACTTTTCTATCGATAGCTTGTACGATTGCTACTTTCAATTTCGATTTATTGGCAACAGTTCTGACACGGAGGTCCTCTGGTCTTTCTATTTCATTTTCTTCGACATGTTTCTTTATGATCTGAAGAAAATCGGCTCCGTATCTTTTAGCTTTACCTGCTCCTACTCCGGGGATATTCTGTAATTCATCCATCGTTATAGGGTAGATTGTGGCCATAGCCTCAAGAGAAGGATCTTGGAAAATAACATATGGCGGTACATTATTGTGCTTTGCCATTTTCTTACGTAGATCTTTCATAATGGAGAATAAAACCGGATCGACAGCCGATCCGCCACCTCCACCTTTTACTACAACATCATCGATACTGTCATCATCTGCCATATCTTCATCCTCATCAGTTGTGATTTTGAACGAAACAGGTTTCTTGAGAAAGTCTTTACCTTTTTTTGTCACTTTTAGTAGGCCATAGTTTTCTATGTCTTTGTCAAAGTATCCGGCAATCAGAGCTTGTCGAATAACAGCATTCCATGTATCTTCATCGGAATCATCTCCTGAGCCGAAAACCTCTAGCTCGTGATGTCCGTATGTTTCAATTTCTGATGTTTCTTTACCTCTAAGTACATTAATAACATAGTCCGATTTGAATTTCTCTTTTAGCGCAACTACAGCTTCAATAGCTGTTAATAATAATTCTTTAGCTTCCACTTCTTTTTTGGGATTTACACAATTGTCACAATTTCCACAGTTCTTTTCTTTATATTCTTCTCCAAAATAGTGAAGAAGTACTTTTTTTCTGCATAATGCTGTCTCTGCATATGCTGCTGTCTCAAGAAGTAATAGCTTACCTATTTCTTGTTCAGCAACAGGTTTACCCTGCATAAATTTTTCTAATTTTTGTAAGTCTTTGAAGGAGTAAAATGCAATACATTTACCTTCGCCGCCATCTCTGCCGGCACGTCCGGTTTCTTGGTAATAGCCTTCCAGACTTTTTGGCATATCATAATGTATCACATATCGTACATCTGGTTTGTCTATACCCATACCAAAGGCGATTGTTGCAACGATAACGTCAACCTTCTCCATCAAGAATGCATCCTGATTGGCTGATCGGGTATTAGCATCTAAGCCTGCATGATATGGTAAAGCATTTATATTATTTGTCTGAAGTATCTCGGCAAATTCTTCTACTTTTTTTCTACTAAGACAATATATAATCCCGGACTTATTACCATGTGATTTGATATACTTTATAATATCTTTATCTACATTCGTTGTTTTTGTACGAACTTCATAAAAAAGATTCTCTCTGTTGAACGACGCTTTAAAAACGTCAGCCTCCGTCATTCCTAGATTTTTCTGTATGTCCATCTGCACCTTTGGCGTGGCTGTAGCCGTAAGCGCTATTATAGGGTGTTTTCCTATTTCGGCAACAATAGGACGTATACGTCTGTATTCTGGCCGGAAGTCATGCCCCCATTCGGAAATACAATGAGCTTCATCGATAGCATAGAATGAAATCTTTATTTGACGAAGAAAATCTATATTTTCCTCTTTCGTTAAAGATTCGGGCGCTACATACAGTAATTTTGTTTTTCCTGAAAGAATATCACTTTTGACTTGTTCTATAGCAGCTTTGTTGAGTGATGAATTGATGAAATGTGCAACTCCGTCTTCTTCACTAAAATTACGCATGGCATCCACCTGATTCTTCATCAAAGCAATGAGAGGAGAGATGATAACAGCTGTTCCTTCCATTAATAAAGCCGGCAATTGGTAACAAAGCGATTTTCCTCCCCCGGTAGGCATCAGTACAAAGGTGTCTTTCTCGTCCAGGACATTCTGGATGATTGACTTTTGGTTTCCTTTGAATTTATCAAAGCCAAAATGCTTTTTTAAAGCAGCGGTTAGTATATCGTTTCGTTCAGGCATATTTATAAAAAAATAGGCTATTATATTTATACGAAGATAAAGTCCTAATTTTAAAACTCCAACTTAAAATAGGCCATTTTTTATGAAAAAAGCAAACTTTATTGAGAATTTCTAAGTTTTACCAATTGTGATTTTTCTAATTGTTCTTTGGCATACTCTTTGGTAATGTGTAATGTAGCAGGTTTTTCTGATGGGATGGTAAACATTGCATCCATCATAATGCTTTCCACAATAGAGCGTAGCCCTCTAGCGCCAAGCTTGTATTCTATAGCTTTATCGACGATGTATTCATAAACCTCTAGGTCGAAAGATAGTTCTACATCATCCATTTTGAATAGTTTGATATATTGTTTGATTATAGAGTTTTTGGGTTCAGTGAGTATTCTGCGCAAAGCGTTTTTATCAAGAGCATCCAAATATGTTAGAATAGGCAAACGTCCTATGATTTCGGGGATCAGTCCGAATGATTTTAAATCTTGAGGTGCCACATATTGTAATAGATTCTCTCTGTCTATATCCACATTTTTCATTGAAGAAGCATAGCCAACAACCTTAGTATTCAAACGTTGGGCTATTTTTCGCTCTATGCCATCAAATGCACCTCCACAGACGAAAAGAATGTTTTTAGTGTCTACAGCAATCATTTTTTGATCAGGATGTTTACGTCCTCCTTGAGGGGGAACGTTAACAATAGAACCTTCCAATAACTTTAATAGGCCTTGTTGTACTCCTTCGCCGCTAACATCACGTGTTATAGATGGGTTATCACTTTTTCGTGCAATTTTATCTATTTCATCTATAAATACTATGCCTCTTTCTGCGGCAGCAACGTCATAGTCCGATGCTTGAAGTAGGCGGGTAAGGATACTTTCTATATCTTCTCCGACATATCCGGCCTCAGTCAGAACAGTTGCGTCTACAATAGCAAAAGGAACATGAAGCATTTTGGCTATTGTACGAGCCAATAATGTTTTTCCAGTACCTGTAGGGCCGACTAATATGATGTTTGATTTCTCAATTTCTATATCATCACTTTTCTCCTGTAATATTCGTTTATAGTGGTTGTATACAGCCACAGCCAGATAGCGTTTTGCGTTATCTTGTCCTATAATGTATCCATCAAGATATTCTTTTATCTTAATAGGATCAGGTAGTTTTGCTCTGTCTATTCCTAGCGATGATTTGTGCTTGGATTCAAGACTTTCTTTAACGATCTGATAAGCTTGTTCAGCACAAGTGTCGCAGATGTCTGCGGACAAACCCGAAATAAGCATATTTACTTCTTTCTCACTTCGTCCGCAAAAACTGCATTGATTAAATTCTTTTTTAGCCATTTATTCTTTTGTGAGTAAATGATGTTCTTTAGTGTATATTATTTGTTTTTCATTAATACGTCGTCCACCATTCCGTATTCTTTAGCTTCTGATGAAGTCATCCAGTAATCGCGATCAGAATCTTGTGCAACTTTATCAAAAGGTTGTCCCGAGTGATCGGAGATAATGGTATACAATTCTTTCTTCACTTTGCCAATTTCGCGAGCGGTGATTTCTATATCAGAGGCCTGTCCTTGTGCTCCACCTAGTGGTTGGTGGATCATCACACGAGAATGTTTTAATGCAAAACGTTTTCCTTTTTCTCCTGCAACAAGTAAAACTGCTGCCATAGATGCAGCGATACCTGTACAGATGGTAGAAACATTGCTATTTATAAATTGCATTGTATCATATATTCCATATCCTGCATATACAGATCCACCTGGTGAGTTTATGTAGATAGATATATCTTTGCCCGAATCCGCCGAATCAAGGTATAATAATTGAGCTTGAATGACATTGGCTGTGTAATCGTCTATTTGAGTCCCTAGAAAAATAATTCGGTCCATCATCAAACGAGAGAATACGTCCATCTGAGCAACATTAAGTTGACGTTCTTCAATAATTGTTGGCGATATATAGCTGCTTGTTATGTCTACGTATTTATCTAGGGCAAGTCCGTTCATGCCTAAATGCTTGGTAGCATATTTCTTAAATTCATTGTTCATAATGTTTACCTTTCAATAAGTGAATAATTAAATATCATTGTTTTATAAACAATTATCATGCCACTAAATTGGCATAAAAAAGAGGCTATATGTCAGCCTCTTTTCTTACTAAACAAAGTTATAAATAAAATATTGAATAGTTGAAATATTGCTGCTTGTTTTTCTGCTTAAGTTCAATGAAAACAGGCAGAAAGATTTAACTATTCTTTCTGCCTGTATATATTTTCACTCCATCTCAATTAAGCCTCTTCAGTCTTGTCTTCTTCTTTTTCGAAGAATTTACGGAATTCATCGAGTGATATTGCTTTTTCTTCTACTCCCAATGTTGTTTTCAAAGAATCGATGATTTTGTTTTCCATTGCGCGGTCAAGTAGATTACGAGCATTGTCTTTGTTTTTCAACATATCGTTCGCATAATTTTCTACCATTTCGTCAGGAAGGTTCATCATGCCATATTGAGCAAATTGAGCTCTTGCTGCTTGCATAGCGATGATTTTCATATCTTCATTCTCAATCTTCAAGTCATTATCTTTAGCTATTTGCTCTTTAATCAAGTGGAACTTTAGGTCGGCCACTATTTTCGGATAGTCTTCTTCTATCGATTGAGCAGTCCTTTCTTCGCCGCTTGCAAGTAGCCATCTTTTTAGAAAGGCATCAGGGAATTGTATGTCTCCAATCTTCTTTTCTAATAGTTCTTTAGCGTCGAGCAAGAATTTATAATCACTGTCGGGAGTAAACTGATCTTGTATTGTTTCTTTTACCTTTTCTGTAAATTCGTTTGCGTCCTTTACATTGCCTGCTCCAAATACCTTGTCGAATAGATCTTGGTCAAGATCAGCTTCTTTATAGCGGGTAATTTCAGTAATTTCGAATTTGAATTCGGGAGCAATTGCGTCTACTGCATTTTTTTCGATATGAAGTAAGGACGCTATTTCAGTCTCATTGCCTTCGTAAGCTTTGCCTGGATTGAATACGATTGTTTGTCCTGCTTTTGCTCCTACGAATTTAGCTTGTTCATCTTTATCTTTCATGTAAGATGGCATAACTATTCCGGCTTCAACATTTATTCCGCCTTCTTTTACTTTACCATCCTCTAGTTCGCTAATAATACCTCTGATGAGGTCAGTTTCTTTTGCTCCTTCTTCAATCTTGTCATATTTGCCATAGTTGGCTTTGTAAGACTCGATTTGTTTGTCAATAAGTTCTTGATTTACATCAATCTTGTAATATTTAACTTTGTCCTTCTTAGAAAGAGATAACTCGATAGCAGGAGCAAGGGCTATGTCGAAATAGAAGTCATAGTCACCCTCTGTAGTAAAATCGATAGCTTGTTGTTTTTCCTCGTTAGGTAGAGGTTCGCCAAGTACGTTTAGTTTGTTTTCCTGAATATAGTTGTATAGGCTTTCACCCACCATTTTATTTATTTCTTCGGCTAGTATAGACTTTCCATACATTTTTTTGACCATACCTACAGGCACAGTTCCAGGGCGGAATCCCGGTATGTTCGCTTTTTTGCGGAATGTTTTTAGCGCATTGTCAAGTTTTTCCTGATAGTCTGCTTTAGCAACGCTGATTTGAAGAATAGCATTTACACTATCAACATTTGTTAGAGATACGTTCATCTTAACGAATTTATTTTAATTATTAAAGTTTACCCACTTGTAAGGAAAAAAGAACGCAATAAATGCTTCTTTTTAAGTGGTGCAAAATTACTCTTATTATTGTAATATTCAAAGAGAAATCGTGATTAATCTCATTGCTGTTTTTATTAAAATGAGGGAATGAGAGTTAAAAATATGTTCTGCAACATATTTAATCTAAAAAAATATTAACTTTGTTTTTTAGGAAACTATGGAACCTGAATTAATATTATCAAGCTTTTCTTTATATGGTAGCAGATAGCAGTAATATTGTAAGTATATCAGAGTGTATTCCCGAAATTTGGGATTTGCTTAATAGCAAAGAACGTGAATTAGTATCTACGAATGCTAAAATCCTTGATTTTAAGAAGAACGAGGTGATCTATCGTGAAGAAGAGATGCCTTTAGAATTGATGTGTCTCTGCAAAGGGAAAGTGAAAATATATAAGGACGGAGTAGGGGGGCGTAGTCAAATAATAAGAATGATAAGGCCTACTCAGTATTTTGGTTACCGTGCTTTTTTTGCAGATCAACCTTATGTAACAGCTGCATCAGCCTTTGAAGCTTCTACTATTTGCTTTATACCGATGCAAATTATAGAAGAGATCGTGACGACTAATTCTAAATTAGGCCTGTTCTTTATTCGTGAATTATCTACAGACCTAGGTATTGCAGATGAGCGAGTTGTAAATCTTACTCAAAAGCATATACGAGGACGTTTGGCCGAATCCCTAATCTTTTTGATTGAGAATTATGGTTTAGAGGAAGATGGAGCTACCATTAGTATTTATTTGTCTCGGGAAGATCTTGCAAATCTGTCTAATATGACAACCTCCAATGCAATAAGAACCTTATCAACTTTTGTTGATGAACATATAATAACGCTCGATGGTCGGAAGATCAAAGTAATAGACGAAGATAAGTTAAGAAGGATAAGCAAAATCGGATGATTGCTAATATTGCTCATAAATACCTGGACTTTAAATTTAAGGAAGTCGACAGGTTTATAAACAAACCGATCTATACTCAGGAAAAAATACTCACTTACCTGCTTCGTAATGGGGCTGAATCCCTAATAGGACAACAATATAATTTTTCCGCTATAAATAATAAGGACGATTTCAGAAATCGGATGCCGGTGTTTCATTATGAAGATTTACGTCCTTACCTTGATAAGATACTGATCGATAAGCAACAGAATGTATTATGGAATAAGCCTGTAAAATGGTTTGCCATGTCGTCGGGTACAACTGAGGATAAAAGTAAGTATATACCGGTAACACAAGAATCTTTGGTTAAAGGACATTACCGCTGTGGAGAACAGATGCTTGCAATATACGGACAGACTAATCATAAAGCGAAGTTCTTCTTCGGGAAAACGCTTGTATTGGGAGGAAGTAAGCAGATAAACAATATTGGAGACGGTGTTTTTACCGGTGATATCTCAGCAATTCTTATCAAGAATCTTTTTTTCTGGGCAAAGAAAAGTCGTACACCTGAAAGTATATCTTTATTACCCGATTGGGAAATAAAGTTGCAGACCTTATCTGACTATGCGATCAGAAATGATGTACGAGCTTTTATGGGTGTACCTTCTTGGTTGATGGTGCTGCTTAAGAAAATAAAGAATGATACGGGGCGTGAGTTAACTGATATCTGGCCAAATCTTGAAGTCTTTTTTCACGGAGGTGTGAGTTTTACTCCCTTTGAGAATCAATATAAGAAATTGATAAGTAAGCCTGATATGTATTATTGGGAAACTTATAATGCCTCCGAAGGATTCTTTGGGGTACAGTTTGCTGATAGTTCCAAAGATATGTTATTGATGCTCGATAGTGGAATTTATTATGAGTTTATGCCTATGAGTGAATGGAATAGCGAAAATCCGAAGACTTTGACCTTAGATGAGGTCGAAACGGGGCAAAACTATGCTATTCTTATATCTACAAATGGTGGGCTTTGGCGTTACATGATAGGTGATACTATTGAATTCTCTTCTACTAATCCGTATTTGTTCCGTATCACAGGGCGTACCAAGAACTTTATCAATGCTTTTGGAGAAGAGTTGATAGTCGATAATGCGGAAAAAGCATTAGCAGAAGCATGTAAAGAAACAAACGCTCAAATAAGTGAGTATACAGCAGCGCCTGTTTATTTTGGAGATAATAATACTGGAGCTCATGAGTGGCTTATTGAATTCTCGAATGAGCCTGATAGTTTAAATACATTTGTTGCCTCATTGGATGATAATCTAAAGAGGGTGAATTCTGATTATGAAGCTAAGCGTTCCTACAATTTGTCGCTTGGTCTGCCTATTGTGAAAAGTCTCCCTAAGGGAACTTTCAACGAATGGCTGAAATTTATAGGCAAGCTAGGGGGGCAAAATAAAGTTCCACGGTTATCTAATAATCGTGATTATATTGATAAACTGTTAGCATTTATAGAACAAAATAAAAAAGGATAGAATTTTATTCTATCCTTTTTATATTTTAAAAAGCTTATAGTATTACAACAAGCTTGCGGCATCTGCATCTAAGAACCAATATAGATACCCTTTTTTAGGGTTCACCTTCGCAGCAGGATATTTGTTTGCAAACTCCTTCCTGTTTTTTATTATATCTCTGACTTTCTCGGCTTTATTCTTGCCTGTGGCCAGAAATACAACATATTGGGCATTATTTACCACTCGTCCGCTAATACTAACACGTTGCATACCGCTTTCAGGGTGTTCCCCAATAACACATGTTTCTTTACTATCCCACAGCTCAATTTGATTAGGGAAAATAGAAACAGTGTGTCCATCATCTCCTAATCCTAACATTATAATCTCGAAGCTAGGGAGGTCAAGGCGCTGCATCAATTTGGCATTGAGTATCTTGCTGTACCATATAGCCTCTTCTTCAGGCTCGTTTTCTCCATGTATTCTATAGATGTTATTATTAGGAATGCCGGGTACTTTATCAAATAGATGATCTTTGGTCATACCATAATTATTCATCACATTTTCAGGCGGGACACAACGTTCGTCACCCCAGAAAAAGGATATGCGATTCCAATCTATAGACTCCTTACAGTTCTCAGCCCAATAATCAAATATGACTTTAGGTGTAGTCCCTCCCGATAGGGCTAGATTGACATGTGGGTACACGTCCAGTAACTTTAAGACAAACTCGGTAAAACCTTTGCTTAGAGCATTCGGGTCTTCGTAAATTTTAATTTCTTCTTTTATCATAATTCGCAATATATACCGTCGTCAGATAGATTTTTACAAGGATATCTCCATGTCAGATTTTTTTCTTCAATCAGATCGTCTGCATTAGCCGGGCCCCATGAACCCGCAGGATAGCCGTTTAGCGGGGCGTCGGGGTTTTTGTCCCAGAAGTCAAGTAATGGTTGTACAAATTTCCATGTAGCTTCTAATGCGTCGCCTCTTATGTAGAGGGTTGAATCGCCAACCATACAGTCTAACAGTAGGCGTTCATATGCCTCTGGCAAATATGTGTTTTGCAATTCGGAGTAGTGGAAATCCATATTTACATTTTTTACCTGATAGCCACTTCCTGGAACTTTCATTTTTGTTTTTAACAGGATTCCTTCATCTGGTTGTATCCTTATTACGAGTTGGTTGTCGTCATTGCTTAGTCCTACAGCTTCGGGAAATAGTCGCTGAGGGGCAGGTTTAAAGTGTATTACTACTTCAGAAACACGTGTGGGTAAACGTTTCCCTGTGCGAACATAAAAAGGAACATCACCCCAACGCCAGTTGTCAATGAATAGTTTCATTGCAACATAAGTCTCGGTACGAGAATCCGGATTTACATCTTTTTCTTCGCGATAACCTTTCGCATATTTACCTTTTATGTTGGCTGCTGTATATTGTCCTCTTATAACATTCTTGAATAGGTCATCGTTCGACATAGGGCGAAGGGCTTGGAATACTTTCAACTTCTCATTACGTATAGAAACCGAATCTATAGACATAGGAGGTTCCATTGCTACAAGAGCAACAAGCTGTAAGAGATGATTCTGTACCATATCACGAAGTGCACCCGAATGGTCGTAATAGCCGCCTCTGTTTTCGACTCCAATACTTTCAGCTGCAGTGATTTCTACATGATGGATATAGTTTCTGTTCCATAGCGGTTCATATATTCCGTTAGCAAAGCGCGTAACGAGCATATTTTGTACCGTTTCTTTACCCAAATAATGGTCTATACGATATATTTGCTCCTCGTCATAATCTTGGCCGAGTGATTTATTTAGTTCTATCGCTGATTTTAAATCAGTACCGAAGGGTTTTTCTATAATAATGCGTCTGAAATTTCCGTTCTCTTCATTAAGACCTTGTTCCGCTAAATATTTAGGAACTAAAGGATATAGTGACGGTGGAGTTGATAAGTAGAATATATAGTTTCCGGATGTTCCTTCTTCTTTATCTAACAACTCTAAGCGTTCTTTTAGTTTTGAGTATTCCTTATTGTCATCCGTATTGATTGATAGATAATGAAGTTTTTGACAAAAAGTATTTAATTCATCATCAGGAATATCTTTAGCAGTAGCAAATTGCCGGATGCCATCTTTCATTTTTTCACGGAAAGAATCATCTGTAAAAGAGCTACGTGCTACCCCTAATACTGCAAAGTTCTTGGGCAGTGAATTCTGCTTGTGTAGATCAAATATAGCAGGAATCAACTTTCTGTATGTAAGATCACCGGAGGCACCGAATATAATCAGTGCCTGGTCTTGTATAATTTTTGGTTTCATCTTTTACCTTATTAGTAATGCAAGTCAGCATTTGATTTCTGTCCTTCTTTTGTATTCCAAAAGGTAACAAAAGTAACATCTTTTTGCTCTTTTCTATCTGTTTCGTTTTCTCTTTTAATAACTGGGAAATCTGTCTTTGGTATAGATAAATACAGTGACTGATAATAGAGATAAAACAGTTTTTTTGAGGAAAGGATGTCGAAAAGCTTAGTCCTTTTTTATTTCATGTCCGCCGAATTGATTTCTCATAGCAGCAAGCAGCTTCATTGCATAAGAAGTTTCTTGTCTCGATTCGAAACGGGTGAAAAGTGATGCTGTGATAACATGCGCCGGAACGTCGAAATCCATCGCTGTTTGTACAGTCCATCTACCTTCTCCACTATCAGCTACATAGTCTTTGATGCCGTCTAGATTTTCATTTCCTTCCAAAGCATTTCCTATAAGTTCAAGCAGCCATGAGCGAACAACCGAACCTTGCATCCATACACGTGATATTTTTTCCAAGTCGACATTGTAAGGAGAGTTCTTCATTATTTCAAAACCTTCAGCATATGCTTGCATCATGCCATATTCGATCCCATTATGTACCATTTTTACCATATGTCCGGCACCACTTTCTCCACAACGCATATATCCATTTTCCGGAGCTAAGCTTTTAAAGATTGGTTCGGCAAAGTCGCATGCTTCTTTATCTCCGCCATACATAAGGCAATATCCGTTTTGTAATCCCCATACGCCTCCGCTTGTTCCGCAGTCTAGGTAATGAATGCCTTTTTCTTTTACTTTATTACCACGTTCGACAGTTTCTCTCCAGTAGCTGTTTCCTCCGTCTACAATTATATCATTAGGCTTAAGTAATGTTAGTAATTTAGCTATATTTTCTTCTACAGGTTTTCCTGCAGGCACCATTAGCCATACAAGTTTGCGATCTCCAAGTTTACTTACCAGGTCTTCTAGACTTGATGATGGAATAGCTCCTTTGGCAGCAACCTCATCTATTTCCTTTTGGGTCAAGTTATAAACTACTACTTCATGTCCGAAATTTAATAGGCGCTCTACCATTTTGCCGCCCATTTTACCTAATCCTACAAATCCGATTTTCATATTAATATTGTTTATTGATTCTTCTTTTTTTTGTATAAACAAGCTAGAGCCTGGAAAGATTTACTAAAAATCTAAACATTACGAAGTTACTTATTTTTTACGGTTTTAGTTCCAAAAGAGTAAAATAATAAAATGTTCGTTTTTAAGAATTGTTGGAAATCAATAAATTATATTAAAAAAATATCACATTGATAATGTCTATTATTGTTTGTTTGATATTATAAAAATTGATATTGTTTGTGTTAATAAAAAAGGTCAACTCATTTGGTTGACCTCTTTATATATCGTGATGCAGAGATAATCTGCATAATGTACCGGTGAATTATTTATAATCTTCAGGTGTGATTGTTATTTCGCCTAGAACTTTTCCTGCACCGTTGTGATATGTATATGCATATGTGATGCCATAATCCTTAACTTGTTGTATTTCTGATGAATTCTTTAGAGCTTCAATAGCACTTGCTTTTCCGGTTTCTGCATCAAAAGATTCAATATCTCCAGCTATTGTGAAAAATAATCTTAATGTTTTGTTTGCTTCAACTTTACTACTGTCCATTGTCAGACCTTCACCCATTACTAACGGACATTGTTCGTTTGTTTGCTTTACCTGTTGTTCCAGATATTTTGTGATGATAGCATCTTTTGCGTCATTACATTGAATGAAAATTAAAGACAGGGATAGAATAGCAATTACGCTAAGGGCAGTTTTTGTTAATTGTTTCATGTTTGGTTTGTTTTAGTTAAAAAAATGAGAATAAAAAAGGGCTGCTGTTTGGCAACCCTCCTTTTTATTTTGAACGATTGTTCTCTTATTCTGAAACTACTTCGAAAGGAATTTCCACAGAAACTTCTTTGTGTAGTTTAGCTATTGCTTTATAAGTACCAACTTCTTTAACGGCTTCTTTGATGATGATGGTTTTGCGGTCTACATTGTAACCTAATTTTTCAAGAGCTTCAGCTATTTGAATATTAGTTACAGAACCGAAAATTGTACCGGTAGAGCTTGTTTTTGCACCGATAGTTAATGATACACCATCTAGTTTAGCTGCCAAAGCTTCAGCGTCTTTCTTGATTTTCTCAAGTTTGTGAGCACGTTGCTTCAAGTTTTCAGCTAGAACTTTCTTTGCTGATTCGGAAGCAATAATCGCTTTACCTTGAGGAATCAGGTAATTACGTCCGTAACCGTCTTTTACCGTTACGACTTCATCTTTGTATCCTAAGTTAAGGATGTCTTCTTTTAATATAACTTGCATTTCTTTTTCCTCCTTTTTTTATTTCATTAAGTCTGTTACATAAGGAAGCAAAGCCAAGTGGCGTGCTCTTTTAACAGCTTGTGCAATACGACGTTGGAATTTAAGAGATGTTCCGGTAATACGGCGAGGAAGGATTTTTCCCTGTTCGTTCAGGAATTTCTTCAAAAACTCAGGGTCTTTGTAATCGATATACTTTATGCCATTCTTTTTGAAACGACAGTATTTTTTCTTTTTGACATCAACTGAAGGCGGAGTCAAATATCTGATTTCTGATTGCTGTGCCATAATTTAGTTCTCCTTTACTTCTTCTTTTTTAGGTGATTTTAGTTTTCTTCTCTTTTGTGCATATTCGTGTGCAAACTTATCTTGGCGGAAAGTCAAGAAACGGATAACACGTTCGTCACGACGGAAGTTAAGTTCTAGTTTAGCGATAACAGCCGGATCAGCTTCAAATTCTAACATCGCATAAAAACCGGTAGATTTCTTCTGGATTGGATAAGCCAATTTGCGAAGTCCCCAGTTTTCTTCATTTACTATTTTGCCACCTTCGTTGGTCAAGATAGTTTTGAATTTTTCTACCGCTTCCTTCATCTGTACATCAGACAAAACGGGAGTCAAAATGAAAACGGTTTCGTAATTGTTCATAAATTAAATAGTTATAAATTAAACATGTCATTTTTGCAAATGAGGTGCAAAGATAAGTTTTTTTGTTTAGATAACAAATGCTAAAGCTTTAAAAAATATTGGATAAACAAACTTCTTGTCTTACTTTTGTATTATACAACGATCAATGAGAGAAGTATGGATAAAGAAGAAATATTAAGTGTCGATCAAGATTTAGACCTTATATTCCCTATCATAAACGGGAAGGTGTCGATGGCTATCAACCGTATGATGTATCGTAATTTTCGGAAGGCGGGACTTGATATAACACCCGAACAATGGTCTGTATTGGCTTTTCTGTGGCGTGAAGATGGTGTGACTCAACAGACTTTATGTAATTCTACATTCAAAGATAAGCCTAGTATGACACGATTGATTGATAATCTTGCAAAACAAAACTTAGTATATCGGAATGCTTCTACAACAGATCGCAGGTCTAATTATATACATCTCACTGATTTAGGCCGGTCGATAAAAGAGAAGGCTAATAAAGCTGTATACGAAACTGTAGATGCTGCATTGGCAGGGATCGATGAAAGCGGACAAAAACAGGTGCGCTTTTTGCTTGCAGCTGTTTTTGGTAATATTAGCGAAGCTTTACAAGAAAAGTAATCAGTTTTTTATTTGCAGATCCATATAGATAGGCAGATGGTCGCTATAGCCTCCCAGATATTTAAATCCAAGGTACGTACGAAAAGGTTTTTGCCCTCCATATTTTTTGCTGTCTGCATGAAGGAGAAAGTCGGTTGAAAATACAGATGCCTCTTTATCTTTTATAATCGTTTTACCATTGTCTTTCAATAGATTTCCACTTACAATGAACTGATCCAAATAGTTCCATTTTCCTCTGTATTTGTATGTACCTCCATTTTTTTCCAATGCTTTATGGTAATACATATTATAAAGGTTCTTGTTGGAGATATATGACTTGATGCTTTGAGCTTTTAGAGTTTCTTTTATACTTATATCATTCGGATAATCATTGAAGTCGCCCATGATGATAATGTTTGCGTTTTTGCGTATCTGTAAAAGGCTGTCCGTTTTTTGTTTTATTAGTTCTGCGCATTTTATTCTGTATGGACGGGTTTTATTTATCCCTTCGTTTCGTGAAGGGAAATGACAAACAAATATATCTAATACCTCTCCATTGATAACTTTGCCTGTTACATGTAATATATCTCGTGTTGCTTTATAAAAAGCTGTTTCTATAATAGGACGATAGAATTTCTTACTTATTATTTTGATTTCGTCTCTTTGATATAACAAAGCGACATTGGATCCTCTACTGTCTTTCGAATTTGTAATTATATATTCATATTTATCTTTCCGCAAAGCAGCTCTTTTGGTTAAGTCGTATAAAACCGAATCATTTTCAACTTCGCACATGCCAACTAGTGCAGGTGGTCGCTGTTTACCAACTGATGAAATTACTTTGCTTATATCATTCAGTTTTTTCCAATATCTGTAATTCGACCATCGCAATTGCCCTGAAGGAGTGAGGTCTTCATCATGTGTTTTGGGATTGTCTTTCGTATCGTACATGTTTTCTACATTATAAAACATGATGCGAAACCTCTCTTGTCCTTTTGTTTGCAGGACGAAGACAGATAATAAGATTAGTAGTAATACCGTTTTTCTTATATTACTTAATCCATTCATAACAGCCTATATCTGGATTGGTATCACTTAGTCTGGACCGACCTTTTATATCGAAAGGTGCCCTTTCTGAATATGTTCTATCTGCTTTGTCGATGGCAGGGGAGGGGGATTTTAGCTCGAAATTATAGAAATAGTATCCCTCATTATTTAAATACAGGAAAGAAGGGTCTGTATTCCATATAATATTGCTGAAAAGCGGACCAGTACTTTCTTCTGCTTTAATAATGCAACTTCTAAATTGATAGTTGAATGTTGTATTTGCAGTACTGTCTAATGCTAGCTCTTTTTTTATTGTACCATAAATAATTGAATTTATAATATCACACTTATCGAGTGGTGTGTCTTTTCCAATTTTAGAGTTATTACTTATAATAATACTTTCTTTTGTTCTGAATGATGAGAACCAACTGAAATAATTGGCCATAGTACAATGTAAGAAAGAGTATTCTCCACCATTTAACGTTAGTAGCGTTCCGTTTGAGTTTGAAAATAAACAGTTGATAGCATCTATATTGCTGTTGCTTGCTAATACCCCGTACTCAGAGGTGTTCTGAACAGAAGTGTTGATTAGCGTTGCTTTTTTATACTTCGTATTTGATGCATAAAATGTTATTCCTCGTTCAGCATTTCTTATGTTGGTATTTTCCAGACGATTGTTGTAACTTTCCGGATGAAAGCGAATGCCACCCCATTGTCCTGGAATGTTATCGTATGGAATAACATTATCGAACTTATCAAAGCGTTCCCCTCTTATTATAACAGGCTCTTCTATCGAACCTTCGGCTTTCAATGATCCATGTACTTCGATAGTTGCATTGTTCTTCATAAAAATCTTGACTCCAGCTTCTATAGTGGCCGTAGCTTTATTATCTATCACTATAGAATCGTAAATCAGAAGAGGCTTTCTCTTTGTAATGAGTGTATCTCTTGTGATTCTTTCGCCTTTCCATATATATACGTCTTGTCCTATAGCTTGTAGTTGTAGGTATTGAACGTTTCCGTTTGTTGTAAATTTAATAGAATCTTTTATCAATATCGGAATTTCTGAATTGGATGAAGGTGCGGTAACTTCGATGAATCCGAAAAGACTGTCTTTTTTCAAGATTTCTACACTTGAAATAATACTACCATTTTCTCCATCGATGTTCATCCTGAATCCACTTTTTTTGGGATTCATCAATTCTATCGATTGTATAATAAGTGAGTTGTTGTTTTTATTATATATTTTAAACTTTCTTGTCGGGGAATCTATCTCCGAGAAGATAGTGTCGAAACTAATCAAATCCGATGAAAACGTAAGAGGTAAATTTCCATCGGAAGAAAAGTCATCGTCGTTGGAACACGTAATAAATGCCAACGATAATACGGTATATATAATAAGGTATATAAATTTTCTCACCTAATTGTCTTTTAGCTACAAACTCCATCTATAGAGCACGATTGTCCACTTATGATGTCTCCCCTTTCTTGAGATATTCCTTTTTGCTCCCATTCGGCATAAGCTTCGGTCAATACCTTAAGATAATCTCCTTCGGGTATCGAACCTTGTACTATTTGTTTGTTATTAAACAAATAAAAAGGGATGTATTGTAGATTGAGTTCATTTTCACTGAACTCAACATCTTTTACTATTTCATTTTTGTAGAGGTCACTATCCAGTATTTTTAGAATTGAATTTTCTTTTAAGCCTATTGCGGTACCTAATTTTATAAGTGTTTCCCTGTCACTGATGTCCTCGCCTTTGACAAAATATGCGTCGAATAAGATTTCTTCGGCTTCGGTAGCCAGATTAAATTCCTTTGCAAGTTTAACTAGTCGTAGAGCGTCGGATGTGTTGGCTACAATAAGGTTGTCAAAGTTGTAATCCAGTCCCACTTCTTTTGCCAGCTTTGTTACATTTTCCATATTTTCGTGAGCTTCATTATAACTCATCTTGTATTTTATAGAAAAATACTCATATATTTTCGATTCCAAGGCTTCTTTCGGCAGGCTTGGGTCTAATTCGTAGCTATGCCAGACGAGTTCTACTTTATCTTTATGTGCAAATTGGTCTAATGCCGCTTCCATCTTTCTTTTTCCTATGTAGCAGTATGGGCAGGCTATATCAGACCAGATTTCAATTTTCATTTTATCCATTGTTATGTAGTTGTATATATATTTTTAACTAAAAGGTGACAAAGTTGTACACCTTTTCGATCGATTTCTATTTTTAGTTTAGCTGCATTCTGAAACTAAGAAGTTCAAGTTGGTTTATCCTTGTAAGTCTGTATGTTGATGCAAAAATTATACAAATAGAGTTTTATATTACTCAATTATAAAGTAAAGATAATTTTTTTTGGTAGAACAAAAGACAAAACTAAAAAGGATTATGTATTTAAAGAAAAATAATCTGTAATATAAATGCCGACAAGGTTGGTCTTCCCTGTCGGCATTTTTCAATTGACTATATGATTATAAACAAATTTTATTTAGCCGGGATGTTTTTTAATATTTCCAATAGGAATATCCACCATTTTTCTACCGACGATATTTGTACCTTCTCGGCAGGGGAGTGCGCTTCTCTAATGGTAGGGCCACATGAAATCATATCCAGATGGGGATATTTTTCTAAAAATAGTCCACATTCAAGTCCGGCATGGATAGCCATTATTTCGGCTTCTTTTCCAAATAGTTTTTTGTAAGCCTCTTTAGCTACGTTTAGTGTTTTCGAATCAGGGTTGGGTTTCCATCCCGGATAGCCGGCCGAATGCTCTACTTTAGCTTTAGCTAATGTAAATACCGAGTTTATTATATTTCCTGCATCGTCTTTTAATGAATTAGTCGAACTTCTTTGGCTTGTGGTGATAACGATTGTATTGTTATCTTTCATCTTTACCGAAGCCAGGTTTGTCGAAGTTTCTACTAGTCCGGAGATTTCCATACTCATGCCAAGTACTCCATGAGGACAGGCATAAAGCGCATTAAGCAGATTGTAGGTAGTATCTTTGTCTATAACGAATTCCGGTTTGTCTGTCGATAGTACAGTCATTTTTAGATTTGGATCGATGTTTTTTAGCTCGGCTTCAATTTCCGGAGCCAGTATATTTAAATCAACTATAATCTCTTCTTTCTTATTGTAAGGTACGCCTGCAATAGCATATGCCTCACGAGCAATGGCATTGTGCAGATTTCCTCCGTCTATTTTGGCAAGTACCAAATCGTATTTTCTGCTAAGATCCCATAAATAACGATTTAGAATTTTATTCGCGTTGCCCAATCCTTTATGTATCTCAGAACCGGAGTGTCCACCGTTTAGTCCTTTGACCTCTGTCCTGAACCAGAAATAGTTTGATGGAATATCTTCCGGTTTATATGTGAAGGTTGCAGTTGTTATTTTACCTCCTGCACACCCTATATATATTTCACCTTCTTCTTCTGTATCCAGATTGATGAGGATATCCCCATTAAGAAAATCTTTACCAAGAGCATATGCCCCGGTTAGGCCGGTTTCTTCATCCACAGTGAATAGGCATTCGAGTTTCCCGTGTTCAATATCATTAGATGAAAGGATTGCTAGCGCAGCAGCTACTCCAATACCATTATCGGCGCCTAGCGTTGTACCATTAGCTCTCAACCAGTCATTTTCTATTATTGTTTCCAGAGGATCATTGTCAAAGTCATGAACAGTGTCACTATTCTTCTCACATACCATGTCTACATGTCCTTGAAGAATTACGGTTGGCAAGTTTTCTTTGCCTTTCGTTGCACCTTTTGTGATAAGGACATTGCCTATTTCGTCCTTTTTTGCTTCCAGATTATGTTTTTTTGCAAAATCGAGGAGGTAGGCAATTATTTTTTCTTCTTTTTTAGACGGATGAGGAATTTGAGTTATTTCATAGAAATAATTCCATACGCTTCCAGGCTTTAAATCTTTATTAGTCATGTTTATATTTTTAAATTGAGATATTGGATTTTATAATAACACATAAAAATATAGATATAAACATATAAAAAGTAATTTTTTTACATCTTTTAAAGGTTTCTATATAGCTTTGTTTTAACATAATGATATATCTTTGCCAAGTCGTTCGAAAAATGGTATTATATTGATTTTATATGTAAATTTGCACCTGCAAGTTTTTTATTGAGGAAGATTAACTAAATGCATTTATATAAATGAAGAATATCTCTTATGTTATTAACGGTGTACTTGCTGTAGCAATAATCGTTTTATTTATTTTGTTCTTTACATCTAATAAGAAAAATTCGGAAGAAAGTGTTACATCTCCTTCGTTTTCAAAAGGGGATTCTACAGGTGTTTTGCCTATAGCATATGTAAATATGGATTCTCTACTAATGAACTATACTTATGCAAAGGATGCAAATGAAGTATTGATGAAGAAGTATAATAGTATGAATACAACTCTTACTCAAAAACAAAGACAATTTGAGAGTGAGGTTGCAGATTTTCAAAGAAAAGCTCAGAATAATGCTTTCTTGAGTCAGGAGCGCATGGAGCAAGAGTCCGTTCGCCTTCGAAAAATGGAAGCTGATTTACACACAACAGCTGAAAAAATGAGAGAAGATTATGTTATAGAGCAAAATAAAACAAACGCTCAGGTTACAGACTCTGTACGTACATGTTTGAAGATATATAATAAGGTTGCTAATTATCAAATAATCTTTAATAATCTTGGTTTAGATAACGTCTTATTGGCAAAAGATTCATACGATATCACAAAAGATGTATTGGCATTATTAAACGCCCGTTATAAACCAGAAGCCGCTAAGTAATAGGTATAAGGATATAAAAATAGGATAACGCTTATCGCAGTTATCCTATTTTTTTGTATTTTCGAAACTATAAGGTTTTATATCTTAGTTATTCGAGTCTAATAAATATAATTTAAAATGGATTTGTACGGAATAATAGGGAATCCCCTTACTCATTCTTTTTCGCCACGTTTCTTCACTGATAAATTTTTAAAAGAAGAAATTGATGCGCAGTATGTAAAATTTGAGATTAGTGATATTTCTCGATTTGCAGACGTTATAAAGGATAATCCTATCTTGAACGGATTAAACGTTACGATACCATATAAAGAAGCAATTATCTCCTTCCTTGATGATCTTGATTCACAAGCAAAGGAGATCGGAGCAATAAACGTCATTAAGTTTATCAGGGAAAATGGGAAGCTTAGATTGATCGGATATAATTCGGATATTATTGGTTTTCAAAACTCAATAGCCCCATTGCTAAACCGGGATATTCATAAAAAGGCCTTGGTCCTTGGCACCGGTGGCGCGTCGAAAGCTGTAGCGAAAGCTTTAGAAAACTTGGGCGTTGCCTTTACTTTTGTTTCACGTACAGCTAAGCCTGGACAATTAGTTTATAAAAACTTGTGTGAAGATATAATTCGAGAGAATTCTGTAATTATAAATACATCACCCTTAGGTACATTTCCCAACATAGATGAATGTGCTGATATTCCTTATCAGTTCCTCACTCCCAATCATTTGTTGTATGATCTGGTTTACAATCCTGCTGAAACTAAATTCCTAAGATTAGGAAAGGAGCAGGGAGCTACGGTCAAAAATGGAGAGGAGATGCTTGTGCTACAGGCTTTGGCAGCATGGGAGATATGGAATAAATAATTTAAAAGCTAGATCGGAAATTTGAAAGAAAACTACTAAATTTGCCCGAAAATAACAACATGAGAACAATTAATCTTTCCGAACAAAACACTATTTTGAATCGTTTTGTTAGTGAGTTACGCGATGTGGAAATTCAAAAAGACAGTATGCGTTTTAGGCGTAATGTCGAACGAATAGGAGAAGTGATGGCTTATGAGATCAGTCGCGTCTTGAACTATTCATCATTAGAAACAGTTACTCCATTAGGTAGATCCGTAACAAATGTACCGACAGACCCTATCGTTATAGGAACTATTTTGCGTGCAGGCCTTGTATATCATCATGGCTTTTTAAATTACTTTGATAAGGCTGAGAATGCATTTGTGTCGGCATATCGTAAGTACAGAGAAAGTCATCAGAGTTTTCATGTTCATATCGAATATATAGCTTCTCCTAAAATAGAGGATAAGGTGCTTATTCTTACAGATCCGATGTTAGCAACCGGAGGAAGTATGGATTTGTCATATCAAGCTTTATTGACAAAGGGGGAACCGAAACATGTGCATATTGCAACTATCATTGCCAGTCGCCAGGCAATAGAATATTGTGAGAAGAATTTTCCTCAGGATAAGACTACTATCTGGGCAGCGGCTATTGATCCTGACTTAAACGAATATGCTTATATTCTGCCGGGATTAGGTGATGCGGGAGATTTAGCTTATGGAGAAAAGGAGTAGGCATTAATTCTTGAAATAATAAAAAAAGTCCGGAAAACCGGACTTTTTTTATTATATATAGATTTAATAATTGCGTTTAGAATATAGCCAGGCAGTTTCGAAAGCTGGATTTTCTTTCCTGAATGTTTCCAAGAATGCTTCAGCTTGCGTTTTGTCATCAAATGATGATATGTATATTCTATATCTGTCAGATGTTGTTAGCATTTGAGCTTTAGGGAAACTATTTTTTTGTATTTTCTCTAATAGTATATCAGCTCGGTTCTTAGTTTCTTCTCCTCCTATTATGATATAATATGTACGGGTTGGTATCGTAGTATTCTTCTCAGGGACTGTCTCATTGGCCGAGGTAAAAGCAGATGAAAACACATTATCCTTATTATCGTTTATAGCGGTTAGCGAGGTTGTGATGCTTGATATAAAATCTGCTTTTTGAGTTGTATTCCCTAAATTTACATCTTTAATGTTTCCGCTAGGCGCAATAAATAGTAATATGGCGGCGACAGCAGCCGCTATACTGCTCGTAGTATATTTAAGGGATACATTTCTTTTTTCTCTTGTTGCAATATTTTCAATTACAGAAAGTCTTTTCATTTCTGTAGGATATAGACCAAATTGGGATGGAAAATAAATTAATTTATTGGTAATAAAAGAAATATTGCCTTCGTCGTTTATTTTTAATTCACCAAGTTTGCTACATTGCACACTTTTTCCAGATTTTATATCTGATCTCAAAACAGAAACAAAATCTTTTATTTTTTTTGAAGCAGCGTTGTAAGATATATTCTCGTCTTTACTAATGTAGGATGTTAAGATTCCGTCATCGTGTTTTAACTCAGGATTGAAAACAATACTTTGTTTAGGAGGGTTGATCACACCATTAGAACATAATATGGCAGGATCAATGTTTATAATGAATCCTCCAAAATCTGGTATAATTACACAATTGTGTTCCGAAAGAGAAAATTCTAAGTAGTCGAATATTATTGTTTTCATACTGCAAAGATAAACATATGTTGTGAACTTTTGTTTATTAATGGGGCATAATTGATGATGATTTCATAAGTGGGTGAAATACAATTATCAATATTGTATCGGATTACCGTTTTATATATAAAAGTATTACTTTTGTTGTAAAAGTAATTAAAAGATCAAATATAATGAATATTGATAGAATTATAACAGACCAAATTCAAAATTCTATATTAGTAAAACAGAAAATTCTTTCGGATGCAAAGTTGTTGAAAGATATAAAAGATGCGGCAATTTTGGTGACTGGGGCATATGAAAAAGGATGTAAAACGTTGTTAGCGGGGAATGGAGGTAGCGCAGCTGATGCTCAGCATATTGCAGGTGAATTTGTAAGCAAGTTTTATTTTGATCGTCCGGGTATTCCATCTATATCACTTTCTACAGACACATCCATTATAACAGCAATAGGAAATGATTATGGCTTTGAGCGCCTTTTTGAACGTCAAGTACAAGCTCAAGGTTGTGCAGGAGATGTTTTTATCGGAATAACAACTTCCGGTAATTCCGAAAATATAGTTAGGGCATTGGCTGCTTGTAAGGATAAAGGTATAAAGTCTATTATTCTCACAGGGAACGGTGGCGGCAAGGTGGCTGATTTGTGTGATATTTGCATAAAGGTCCCTTCAGATGAAACACCTAGAGTGCAGGAGTCTCATATTCTCATAGGGCATATAATATGTTGTCTAGTTGAAGAGCGTATTTTTGGACATCAAAAGAAACAAGTTTGATATTGTTCTTTTTGGCGGATATGTCTTTTGTTGATTGAACCTTTATGAAATAAATGCTTGTTTTCAGTTAAAAAAAAGCTACATTTGTAGCTTTAAAATAAAAGATGCTCAGGAAAGGCTTTACAGTTTGATGGATTGGTTATGTGAATGTAGCAAATAGGCAAAGTGTGCTTGACATTGATTTCTTTACAATATAATATAAGCTTCTATATTTCTTTTAGATATTTTCATTATATGAAAAAACTTATTTCTTATTTTTTATTTTTTATACTTTCCGTAAATTTGCTATATGGGCAAATGGCAGATAATCAGGTTTTAGATTATGTAAAGACCGAAATGAGTAAGGGGTCGTCTCAGCAAAAGATTGCAGAAGACTTGTTGAGAAGAGGGGTAACTCCCGTTCAACTGGAAAGAATAAAAAATCAGGTTAACCAACAAAATCAGGTGTCTTCTTCTATCAGTACTAGTTTACCTATATCTGCGGTACGTTCAGAACTGACAGAGGAGATCGTCTCGCAAGCATCTTCTGAGAGTGAAGAGTTAACAACAAAGACCCTCATCTTTGGTAAAAATATATTTAATCGAAAAAATCTTTCTTTTGCTCCAAATCTTAATATTCCTACACCTGAGGATTATAAGTTAGGTCCCGGAGATGAAGTTGTGATCGATATTTGGGGGGCATCTCAAGCATCGGTTCGACAGGTTATTTCTCCAGAAGGGAGCATAACTGTTGATAGATTGGGACCTGTATTCTTGAATGGAATGACTATAAAAGAGGCTAATAATTATGTGCAACAAAAGTTTGGGAGTTTGTATTCTGGTATAGGGGACTATGAGGGAACTTCCCAAATAAAATTGACATTAGGCCAAATCAGAACTATTCAAATTAACATTATGGGGGAAGTAGTTGTTCCCGGGACGTATTCTATATCTTCTTTGTCTTCAGTATTTCATGCTCTGTATAATGCAGGAGGAATAAATGATATTGGATCGCTGAGATCAATCCAGTTATATAGAAAAGGAAAACTCATAAAAACAATAGATATTTACGAGTATTTATTGAACGGTAAATCTGATGGTGATATGCGTTTATCTGATGGTGATATAATACTGGTACCACCTTATATATCATTGGTACAAATCGAAGGAAAAGTCAAACGACCAATGTTTTATGAGATGACTTCTTCCGAGACTTTAGCAGATTTGATAAAATATTCCGGAGGGTTTACAGGAGATGCCTTTGTCGATGAGCTTAGTTTGGTTAGAAAGACAGGTGGCTATGATAAAGTTTTCACATTAGCTGCTGCTAATTATTCTAATTTTATATTAAGTGATGGCGATTTGATAACAATTCGTCCAGGTTTAAACTTATTTGAAAATAGAGCTGAAATACAAGGGGCAATATATAGACCAGGTTATTATGAAATAGGTAAAGATATCAAAACAGTTAAAGATTTGGTTGTAAAAGCAGGTGGCTTAAGGGATAATGCTTTTTTATCCAGAGCTATATTGACTAGGGAAAAAGATGATTTGACGATTGAAAATATTTCAATTAATCTGAATTCACTTCTTAATGGTAGTAGTTCAGATATAGTCTTACGCAAAAATGATGTTTTATTTATTGCGAAAAATGATGTTGTCTCAGACTTAGGTAATTTTGCTATATATGGAAATGTTGTTAATCCGGGTTCATATGAATATGCGGATAACATGACTATCGAAGACTTAATAGTTAAGGCTGGAGGTCTACTTGGCTCTGCTTCTACAGCTAAAGTTGATGTCGCGCGAAGGATTGTAGATCCAATGAGTACGGAAAGTCATTCTGTTATAGCAGAGTCTTTTACTTTTAGTATAAAAGATGGATTGATTGCAGATGGGAATTCTAATTTTACACTAAAACCATACGATCAGGTTTATATTCGTCGAAGTCCTGGTTATATTGAACAACGTGATATTGTCCTAGAAGGAGAGGTTTTGTTTCCTGGTAGATATGCTTTGAAGGAGAAAACAGAAAGAATCTCAGATGTGATAAAACGTGCAGGAAATTTGACGCCACATGCGTATTCTCAAGGAGCAAAATTAATCAGAGCTAAAACGCAGTATGAGATTGAAAGTCAAAGAAAGTCGTTAAGGATGATATCTGAGAGTGGGATAAAGGATTCGATCCCTTCAGATTTATTAAATATTGAGAGATACTATTCTATAGGTATTGAGTTAGATAAAGCTGTGAAAAATCCCAAGTCTGAATATGATCTGGTTTTAAAAGATGGTGATAGGATATTGATACCAGAATATGATAATACTGTAAAAATAAATGGGGCTGTTATGTATCCTAATTCAGTTCTGTATAAAAAAGGAGAAAAGGTTTCATACTACATAGATCAAGCTGGAGGGTATAATGACGTGGCTCAGAAAAAGAGGGCTTATATTGTTTATATGAATGGTACTGTAGCAAAAGCGAAAGGCTCAAGCAGGGAGGCGATTCAACCTGGTTGTGAGATAATTGTTCCGTCAAAAGAACAAAAACAAAAAATGACTTTGGCTGAGACTATAAGTATTGGTACCAGTATAACTTCTATGGCATCCGTGGTTGCTTTATTGATTAATGCTTTGACTAAATAAGAGTATGGAGGACAAACGGAACAATATAGTAGAAGAGAAAGAAATAGATTTATTAGTATTAGCTAATAAATTATGGGTAAAGAAGAAGTTTATATTAAAGGTCTTAGCTATTGGACTAGTTATAGGTCTTATTGTTGCATTTAGTATTCCGAAGGAATACACGACTACTGTGATTTTAACGCCGGAATCTCAATCTGCAACATCAGGTAATATGGGGTCTTTAGCTGCATTGGCAGGGGTAAATCTGGGGAGTGCTATTGGAGAAGATGCTCTAGCTTCTCCGGAACTGTATCCAAGTGTTATTAGTTCCACTCCTTTTTTAAGGGGGCTACTGGATATAAAGGTAATTGATTCAAAAAAAAATATTGATACGACTTTGTATAGCTATATGAGGGATTATCAATCTGCAGCATGGTGGGGCTATATCCTAAAGGCACCCGGATTATTAAAGGGATTATTTACTTCAGATGATAAAAAAGTAAATGATGAGAATAACCCTGATAGTCGTTTTATTCCTGAAGAGGAACAAAATATTTTAAATGGATTAGCTAATAGATTAACTATATCGTCAGAAAAGAAAACAGGGATAACTACTATTTCTGTAACAATGCAGAGTCCAAAAATATCTGCATATATTGCAGATACTGTAACCTCATATCTTCAGTCATATATAATAGATTATCGTACTCAAAAAGCGCGAAAAGATTTGGCCTATGCAGAAAAATTATATGAGGAGTCTAAGGACGACTACTATGAAAAACAGTCAAATTTAGCTGCATATGTTGATGGGAATATGAATGTCGTATCTGCCAAATATAGAACGATTCAAGAAAGGCTGCAAAATGAAGCTAATTTAGCGTATACAGTCTATAATCAGATGGCTCAACAATTACAGATGGCTAAAGTGAAAGTACAGGATACTACGCCTGTATTTACTGTAATACAGCCGGCTGTGGAGCCTTTATTACCTTCAAAACCTTCAAAGAAGATGATTATTGTCGGTTTTATATTTCTTTCAATAATAGTCTCTTCATTTTGGATTTTAAAGAAGGATTTATGGGCAATAGTGAGTAATAGTAATGAATAATATTGATTTCAATAAGACTAAATAATATAAAATGAGTAGAGATACTATCTTAGATTCTGTAAAAGAATATTATAAAGAAGCATTTGCACAACAGTCATTTGAACCAGGTAAAACTTCAATACCTTTTGCTGGGAGAATTTTTTCTGAAGAAGAATTAGTTAATTTAGTTGATGCTTCTTTGGATTTTTGGTTAACAACAGGACGATATGCTGAAGAATTTGAGACTCAATTTGCCGAATTTATGCAGCAAAGAAATTGTCTTTTGGTTAACTCGGGATCTTCTGCTAATTTAGTTGCTTTTTCAACTTTAACTTCAGAGTTATTGAAGACAAAAAGAATTCTTCCTGGAGATGAGGTTATTACAGTTGCTGCTGGGTTTCCTACTACGGTCAATCCAATAGTTCAATATGGGGCTATCCCTATATTTGTGGATGTGGATATTGAAACCTTCAATATTAAATCCTCGGATTTAGAAAATGCGGTAACAGAAAAAACAAAAGCTATAATGCTTGCTCATACATTAGGTAATCCTTTCGATATTGATACAGTAAAGTCAATTGCAGATAAATATGGTTTATTCCTTGTTGAAGATTGTTGCGATGCTGTAGGTTCCACCTACAAAGGAAAAATGGTCGGTACTTATGGTGATTTGGCGACAACAAGTTTTTATCCAGCACATCATATTACTATGGGTGAGGGAGGTTCTGTTTTAACAAGTAATCCACTATTAAGGCGTATTGCGATGTCAATGCGTGATTGGGGACGAGATTGTTATTGTGATCCGGGGTGTGATAATACATGTGGTCGTCGATTTAAGGGACAGTATGGGGATTTACCAAAAGGTTATGATCACAAATACGTATATAGTCATATTGGATACAATCTGAAAGTGACAGATATGCAGGCCGCTATTGGAGTAGCTCAACTAAAGAAGCTACCAGATTTTATCCAGAAAAGGAAGAGTAATTTTATTAAATTGTATAATGGGTTGAAGCAATATGAAGAATATTTAATATTGCCAAAGGCTACTCCGAATTCAGATCCGTCTTGGTTTGGGTTTCCTTTTAATATTAGAGTAAATAACAGATTTAATAGGAATAATTTAGCAGAGTTCTTAGAGGATCATAAAATCTTAACTCGTCAATTATTTGCAGGCAATATGACTAAACAACCGGCTTATAATAATGTTAATTATCGGATATCAGGATCGTTGGATAACACAGATTATATTATGCATAATACTATATTTATAGGGGTTTATCCGGGTATTGATAGTGTTAGAATGGATTATGTCTTATCTGTTTTTGATAAATTCTTTAATAACTTACATTAATCCCATAAAATATGGCTATTATATCGAAAGCAACAGTACTTCAAATCACTGAGTACGGTAAAGATATAAAGGAGTATATCTTAAAGTTGGATAAGAACAACTATTTTGAGCCAGGTTCATTTCTACTTCTTTCATTAGAAAAAAAAGAAGATTATACAAAATGGCCAGAGTCTCGCAATTTCAGTATAGCTTCCGTTTATAATGAAGCTGCTCATATTAGACTTATTATAAGAAGGATTGGAGTATACACGGAACGCATTTTCAATGAACTTACATTAGGTGCAGTTTGTGTAGTAAAATATGCTTTTGGTGATTTTCTTTTGCCGTTTTATGACGTTAAAAGCCCTATTTGTTGTATTGGAGGAGGAACAGGAATTGCACCTATTTTGAGTTTTGTCGAAGAGCTAAAAAATAAAGGTCAGGAAGCTCGCTTACACGTTTATTATTCTTTTAAGGATAGAAAGGAGAGTATGGGCGTTGATATATTGAGAGAGATTGTTCCTCCAAATCAACTATATTTGTATTCTACAAGAGAATATCTCCCAGATATAATCAATAGAAGGATAGGAGAAGAAGATATTCTTAAAAGTTCTTTAAACTTTAATACTACTCATTTTTATATTTGTGGTTCAGAGACTTTTACAGACTATTTTAGAAGTATATTATTGAGGGAAGGGGCCGAAAATATATATACTGATGAGTGGTAAAAATAATTTTAAGATATGAAAGCTGTCATTTTAGCAGGAGGATTGGGTACTCGTTTGAGTGAAGCAACCAATCTGATTCCTAAACCAATGGTTGAAATAGGAGGTAAGCCGATATTGTGGCATATAATGAAAACATATAGTTACTATGGTATTGACGAATTTATTATATGTTGTGGATATAAGCAATATGTGATTAAAGAATATTTTGCTAATTACTTTCGTCATAATTGTGATATGACTGTTGATATGTCTAATAATAGTATTAAAATATTGAATAATTATTCGGAAAACTGGAAGGTTACGATGGTTGATACAGGTTTGAATACTATGACAGGAGGACGTATCAAAAGAATACAGCAATATGTTGAAAACGAACGCTTTTTGTTGACTTACGGTGATGGAGTTGCTGATGTTGATATTTTAGATACATTGAAATTTCATGACGAATCGAATGGAGTTTTGACTCTTACTGCATATAAGCCTTCCGGCAAGTTTGGTGCATTAGAATTAGATCAAAATACTAATAAGGTCAAATCTTTTCTTGAAAAACCGGATGGTGATCGTAATTGGATTAATGCGGGTTATTTTGTTTGTGAGCCAACTGTTTTTGATTATATAACAGAAGGTGATAACACTATATTTGAGCGTAAGCCTCTAGAGAATATTGCAAAAGAAGGGAAAATGCAAGCATATTTACATAAAGGCTTCTGGAAACCTATGGATACACTTAGGGATAACGTAGAATTGAACGAAATGTGGGATAGTGGGGATGCTCCTTGGAAAGTATGGAAATAGATATCTTTGATGGCTTTTATAACGGTAAAAAAGTTCTAGTTACTGGACATACCGGATTTAAAGGGTCTTGGCTTTCAATTTGGCTTGAAGCTATGGGTGCTAAAGTAATAGGTTATTCTTTAGATCCTTATACTGAGAAAGATAATTTTGTATTGTCAAAAATATCAAATAAGATTGTTGATATACGAGGAGATATACGAGATAAGGATACGTTAGTTGAAGTTTTCTCTAAATATAAACCGGAAATAGTATTTCATCTTGCGGCGCAACCATTAGTACGTCTTTCTTATGATATCCCGAAGGAAACATACGAGGTGAATCTAATGGGTACGATAAATATACTTGAAGCAGTCCGTGTAACAGATAGCGTAAAAGTAGGAGTAATGATTACTACCGATAAATGTTATGAAAACAAAGAACAGATATGGGGTTATAGAGAAAATGAGCCCATGGGAGGGTATGATCCTTATTCGTCGAGCAAAGGTGCTGCTGAAATAGCAATATCTTCGTGGCGAAATTCTTTTTTTAGCCCTAAAGACTATAATCTGCATGGCAAATCAATAGCAAGTGCTCGTGCAGGCAATGTTATTGGAGGAGGTGATTGGGCTTTGGATCGAATAATTCCGGATTGTATCAGAGCGTTGGAGGCTAATAAAACTATCAATATTAGAAATAGAAAAGCGATTCGCCCTTGGCAGCATGTATTAGAGCCTCTAAGTGGATATCTGCAACTTGCGAAAAAAATGTGGGATGCTCCACAAGAATATTGCGAAGGTTGGAACTTAGGGCCTAGAATGGAATCAATAGCTACAGTTTGGGACATTGCTTCAATGGTTGTTGAAAAATATGGATCAGGAGAATTAAAAGATGTTTCGGATTCTAATGCTGTTCATGAGGCCAACTTGTTGATGTTAGATATATCTAAGGCTAAATTTAGATTAGGATGGGAGCCAAGGATGAATCTGAGCCAGTGTCTTGAATTGACTGTAGATTGGTATAAAAGATATTCGAGTGAGAATATATATGATCTCTGTATAGAACAGATAAAGAAATATGTAGATAAATGAAAAAGAAGGCTGTTATTACAGGAGCAACAGGTTATATAGGATCTAATCTTCTAAGGTTCTTATTGTCAGATGGTTGGGATGTGGGTATAATCTCCCAACCTCAGTTTGGATATCAGAATATCGAAGATGTTGTGTCTAGAGTGGAAGTGTTCGAATATGATAACAATATAATGCAATTAATTGATTTCTTAAAAAAAATTGATGCAGAAGTTGTCTTTCATTTAGCAGCAGCAGTAATTAATAATTATAAGCCAGAACAAATTCCAATTTTAATTCAAAGTAATATTCAATTTGGAACTGAAGTGCTTGAAGCAATGAGTCATTGTTCTACAAGAATATTTATTAACACAGGGTCATATTGGCAAAATTATAATTCAGAAGGATATAATCCAGTTGATTTATATGCAGCAACAAAGGAAGCTTACGAGAAGATTATTCAATACTATGTTGATGCTAAGGGGTTTAGAGTGGTGACGCTTCGCTTGTTTGATGTTTATGGAGAAGATGATAAACGCCCTAAACTATTAAATCTTTTATATCAGATATCACAAGGGAACTCATCAATAGATATTTCTCCAGGTGAACAATATTTGGATATGACACATATTTCAGATGTTTGCTCTGCTTATTTAAAAGCATTTGAGTTATTACAATTAGACAATAGTTTGGAGAATGAAATCTATGGAGTATATACAGGACGAAGAGTGCAGCTGAAGGAGATGATTTCTCTTTTTGAAAAAATACTAAATCAAAAATTGAATGTTAATATTGGCGCTAAACCCTATAAAAAGAGAGAGATTATGATGCCATATACAGGATATAAACAGATGCCAAATTGGACTCCGAAAGTAGACTTGATAGAGGGATTGGAAAGAATAATAAAATATAAAAGTTGATGTTACTGACAATATTGATACCAACATATAATAGATGCAATGATTTATTATACAATATTTCTTTATTAGAGGGGTTTATATTAAGCAATAGTCTAGAAGAAAGAGTAGATATCATAATATCTAGTAATAATTCTGAGGATGAGACTAAACAAAAAGTAACAAGCTTTATTAAGAATACTAACATTAAGATTACTCTATATAATCAAGAAGCAAATATTGGTTTAGAAAAGAATGTAATATTCACATTGAGTAAAGCTATTTCTGAGTATGTAATGTTTCTAGGAGATGATGATTATATAGATGAAGAATACTTGAAAAGAGTTATTTGTATTATTAGTTCAGAAAAAGATGTTCATTGCATAATTCCTAGTTTTATTGGGATTAAACTAGATAAAACAGTTATTCCGACTATTCAGAGAGATATAAATGCTATAACAAAAAAATACAGAAAAGGATTTAGAAGTTGCTTAAGCTTGTCTAATAGGGGGCATCAGTTATCTGGACTCGTATTTAAAAGAGCAGGATTGTATGAGAATTATATGCAACGAAATGTTCAGAATATCTACCCTTTTATCTTTTTTGTATCTATTTCTATATTAAATGGGAATACTTACCATCTTACAGAATATCCCGTGAAAGTAACTCAACCTGGTCAGGAGAAAAAGGATTGGGGGTATGGAGAAGATGGTTTAGTTAATGAAATATTTGATAATTATAAAAAAATAGATTTAAAAATATTACAACGCTATCTATTAGAAATGAATTTGCTATTTACTCAAGATTCTAGATATCTTATGTATCTTGAAAAGAGTAAGATGGATTGTTTTAATGCTTTTTTTAAAATAATAACTAGCAAAAATTCTCTTTTATTAACAAAATTGTCATTTCCTTTTTTATTTTCATATAAATTAGTTGTTAAATATAGCAAGTCTTTGTTACGACCTGCTTATAAGAAGATATTTAGATAGATTATAATTAATAATGCTTGAAAATCCTATAAAAAAGCAATTGATTGGGGGTGTGTTTTATACTGCAATATCAAAATATGCAGGGATAATTGTTTCCTTAGTTATTTCTGCAATATTAGCGAGATTGATTTCACCTGAAGATTTTGGTGTAGTTGCGATCGCAACGGTCTTGATTACTTTTTTTAGTATATTTAGTGATTTAGGTATTGGTCCTGCTATTGTCCAAAATCAGAATCTAAAAAGAGAAGATTATTCTAATATCTTTTCTTTTACAGTTTATATTGGCTTAACCATATCTCTTTTGTTTTTTTGTTGCTCTTGGCTTTTGGGTGCCTATTATAAGGAAGAAATATTAATTTACATATGTCAGATTTTGTCAATAAATATTTTTTTTGCATCTATAAATATTGTACCAAATGCTCTTTTGTTGAAAGAAAAGAAGTTTAAATTTATTGCATATCGAACTTTGATATTTCAATTGGTTGGTGGGCTTATTTCTGTTTTTGCAGCATTCATGGGTGCTGGTATTTATGCTTTACTAATTAATCCTATATTAACTAGTATTGGTATTTTCTTTGTGAATTTTTATGTTAAGCCTCAATCTTTAGTATTGAAAATAAATTGTTCTTCATTAAAGCTAATTTCAACGTTTTCTGTTTATCAGTTTTTGTTTAACTTTATTAATTACTTCTCTCGAAATTTGGATAAGTTGGTAATTGGTAGATATATAGGTATGTCTCCACTCGGTTATTATGATAAATCTTATAGGCTGATGATGTTACCTTTACAGAATATTACCCATGTGATTACACCTGTAATGCATCCAGTATTTGCTGGATTTCAGAATGATTTGAAACAACTTTCAAGCCATTATTTAAAAATAGTTCGTTTTTTATCGTTTATCAGTTTTCCCTTATCCATTTTGTTGTTTTTCACATCTAAAGAGCTCATTCTGCTTGTATTTGGAGATCAGTGGATAGGTTCGATACCTGTATTTAAAATTCTTTCTTTGTCTGTAGGAATTCAAATAATATTGTCAACATCAGGTTCAATCTTTCAGGCTGCTAATACAACAAAGGCCTTATTTGTGTCTGGATTATTTTCAGCTATAGTTAATGTTCTGGGACTTATAATTGCAATTCTTGCTTTTCGATCAATAAATGCTGTGGCTTGGGCCTTAGTTATAACATTTACTTTCAACTTTTTTCAATGTTATTGGATGATGTATTGCCAAGTATTTAAAGAAAGATTTGTAATTTTCTTTAAGCATTTAGTCTCGCCTCTTATTGTCACAATAATCATGGCTATAGTTCTTTATATAGTCAGTGATTTAACAGAAGATTTGTATTTAATACTTTCTTTGATAATAAAGAGTGTTATATTTGTTGTTATTCTTGCTTCTTACATACAGCTTCGAAAGGAATATGATTTACTTGGGTTAGTAAAAAATAAAATGAAAAAATAATGGACATAGCTATAATTGTCGTTACATATAATAGACCAAAATCTTTGAGAAGATTACTTGATTCTATTGAGAGAGCTCATTATCCAGACAGAAATTTATCTTTAGTTATTAGTGTCGATTATCAGGATTCTGAAGAACATTCAACAGTGATAGATATAGCTAATAATTTTGAATGGTCCAACGGGGAAAAAATAGTTATAGTACATAAAGAGAATTTAGGTTTACGGAATCATGTTATCAGTTGTGGAAATCTATCAAAAAATTATGATGCTATTATAATGTTGGAAGATGATTTATATGTCTCCCCATATTTTTATCATTATGCTCAAGAAGCATTAGATTTTTACGGTGATAAAGATTATATTGCAGGTATATCATTATATAAACACAAACAAAATACAAATTGTAATAGACCATTTATCCCATTAAAAAATAAGTATGATGTATTTTTTCTACAATATGCGCAATCATGGGGGCAGTGTTGGTCTAGAAGAATGTGGAGCCAGTTTTATGAATGGTATATTAAGAATGAAAAGTGGGAGAACATTGATGATGAAATCCCAGATGCAGTATTAAATTGGCCAAATTCTTCATGGCTGAGGTATTTTATAAAATACGTAATAAAGACTGATCGATATTTTGTTTATCCTTATTTATCCTTATCTACAAATTTTTCGGATGTAGGAACACATAATAAGGAAGAACAACATTCTTATCAAGTAGATTTGAATATTTTTTACATAAATTATGTATTTCCAACTATAGAAGATGCGATTCTTTATGATGCCTTCTATGAGCGAAAAGATAAATTTTTGTCTATGGATTCTTCATTGATAGATATTTCTGTTGATTTGTATGGAACAAAGAAACGTTTAGAGAATAAACGTTACTTACTAACAATGAATAAATATCCTTATGAAATAGTTTCCGCCTATAAATTAAATTTAAAACCTCATGAATTGAATATAACGCTCGAAAATTATGGAAATGATATATATATATACGATACTTCAAAGAATGTAATATTGAAGAAAAAAAGATGGGATAAATATGAGATTGAATATAAAAAGGCATTCTATGATTATAACAATTTGAACATACGAAAAATGATAAAATTATTGTTATTTAGAGTATTATTTTCATCCGTTTTAAAATGATAAAGTTTCTATTAAAAAATCCGTTAACATTATGGTTTAGATGGATGCTTAACGCTAGTTGGTTAATGTTTAATAATAGGGGTAATCATCTGTATATAGGGTATTTATCTAATGTAAGAAAGTGTTCTTTTGGCCAATATAACACTTTGTATGAATATACTAATATAGTGAATACTCATTTTGGTAATTTTGTATATATAGCAGGTAATTCGTTTATTAGAAATACAAATATAGGAAGTTTCTGCTCTATTGGACCAGGATGTAAAATAGGTCTTGGCATGCATCCGATAAATTATATATCCACATTTCCTGCATTTTTTTCCATAGCCAAGCAATGTCAAATCTCTTTTTGTGATAAGGAATTATTTAAAGAACACGAAGAAATTAATATAGGGAATGATGTGTGGATAGGTGCAAATGTTATTATTTTGGATGGCGTCACTATTGGAGATGGTGCTATTATTGCAGCAGGGGCAGTTGTTACAAAGGATGTAGGACCTTATACCATTGTTGGGGGTGTTCCTGCAAAATTCATGAAAAAACGATTTGATGATGATGATATAAACAAATTATTAGAAATCCAATGGTGGAATCAAGATGTAAAATATCTAAAAAGGAATTATAGTTTATTTAATAATCCTAGGCTATTTTTTGAAAAATATGAGCAGTTGTAAGGTTTCTATAATCACGATAGTATATAATATGGCTGATAAGATTGAGGCGACAATCCTATCAATCATTAATCAAACTTACTCAAATATTGAGTATATCATTATTGATGGGGGGAGCATTGATGGGACAGTAGATATCATAAAAAAATATGAGAGTAAAATTACATATTGGGTTAGTGAACCTGATAATGGTATCTATGACGCCATGAATAAAGGTATTGAGAAGGCTACTGGGGATTGGATTAATTTTATGAACAGCGGAGATTATTTAATAGATGAGAATGTAATTGAGATGTTTACTAATTTGCATGATTCAAATGCAGATATAGTCTATGGAGATACTATTAATAATATAGCAAAAATGGATATTTCATATCTTCAGAAGCCATATCCTGTAGAATGTATAGAATCTAACATGATCTTTTGCCATCAGTCAGCTTTTGTAAAAACTATATTAATGAAAGCTATACTTTTTGATACAAAATATAAAGTCAAGAGTGATTATAATTTCTTTTTACATTGTTATCGGGACAATAAAATATTTCAATATATTTCTATTCCAATTGCTGTATTTGATTACGATACAGGTGTATCTAGTAATTTTAAAATTAATAGACGTGAAAAAGCCCAAATACAAGGAATTGAACATAAAATTTCATGGAAAATGAAATATACACTTGAATATATAATATGGAAGTTTAGATATTATGTGAAAACTAATTTACCTCACAATATATTAAAAAAATATTTTAGAAGAAGGGTAAATAAGTATAATAAAATTCTTACCAAAGAAGATTGTTGATATGATAGAGGACACAATTCACATCTGTACATCAAGTAATGGTGGTATGTCTAGTGTTGTTAATAGCTATGTTAGATTATTTGCTTTGCCTAAAAAAAATTACTGGAGTAGCCATAATGGTTCTTTTATAAAAAGTTTGTTTAAAACTTTTTTTATTTGTATTCGTATTTTATTTGATAATCATGAAATTTATCATTTACATATCTCTCACAAAGGGTCTGTTATTAGAAAATTATTTATCAGTATCTTCGTTCGTTTAAGAAAAAAGAAGTATGTTGTTCATCTGCATGGTGGCAGATTTAAAGAGGTTATTTCTAGATCAAAATTTGAAATGAAATTTATTTATAATCTTTTGCTGCACTCGAATGCTATTGTTTGTATTACAAAAGATATGAAAAATTTCCTTGCAGAAAATTTTCATATCAAAAAAAAAGTTTTCGTTATATCTAATCTTTGCGAAACAATAACAGATATCCCCCTTGATTTGTCAAGTCGAACAGAACCTATAAGAATTGTTTATTGCGGAGCTTTTGTCCCAGATAAAGGTGTTTTTGATTTAATAGAAGCTTTTGAAAGCGCTCAATTTGATCAGTCTGTTAGTTTAGACCTATTTGGTAGCGGAACTTTACCAAGGATCGGAAAAAACAACATAACAGTTCATGGCTGGATTGAACATAGTGAATATTTAAGGTTACTACCAAATTACGATTTTTTAGTGTTGCCTAGTAAATATGAGACATTTGGATTGGTCTATGTTGAGGCAATGGGAATCGGATTACCTGTTATAGGCACTTTTGGTCCGGCTATTCCAGAAATAGTAAAAAATGGAGAAACGGGATTACTTGTTGAATTTGGAAATATAAAGCAGTTAACAGCTTCTTTAGAACAATTAGTATGCGACAAAGATTTACGGATAAAAATGGGTAAAAATGCCTGGAAAGACGTTCGAGATCGATTTTCACCTCAGATTGTATTGAAAAAACTGGAAGAAATGTATGAAAAAATTTAAGCGTTTATTCTTTTTCCTATTATACTATTGTTTTGCTCAATATTTACCTAGTTCTTATTTACCAATTATAGGAAAATATTTTAATCGAATTAGACAGTTTTGTTGTAGAAGATTATTTAAAAGTTTGGGTAAAACTGAAACGATTCAAAGAAAAGTATATTTTGGTAGTGGAAAAAATATTGAGATGGGCAATGGTTCTAGTTTAGGAACAAATTTCAATATGCAACAGGTAGTTTTGTCAATAGGAGAAAATATTATGATTGCTGAAAATGTAACTATTATAGGGGGAGGACATAATTTTGATAGAAGAGATATTCCGATGATAAAGCAAGGAAAATTACCAAAATCTGATTTAGTTATTAAAGATGATGTTTGGATTGGTGCAAATTCTATTATACTGGGTAAAGTAAATAAAATTGGTAAAGGCGTAATAATTGGAGCAGGTAGTGTAGTAACGAAAGAAATTCCGCAATACACAATTGTTGCAGGAAATCCTGCAGTAGTTAAGGGAATGAGACCTTATGAGGCTATTTAAAGATTTTTATTTCACCATCTTATTTTTCACTATTTTAAGTTTTGCTTTTGCAGACGCAGTGAATACTATACTCATGTCCTCACATGTAACAGGGGCCGACTATCCGAAATTTTCGATATATTTTAGAGGGTTATTTGAAATTCTTATTCTGATCTGGTTATTTTTTTACCGCAAGATTGTAGTAAAAGATTCTCAGATATTAGCTTATTGTTGTTTTATAATTGTTAGTAGTATTTTTTCATATTGGATTCTATTATTAAATAGTGGGGTTGGAAACTTTGCAGTATTTTTCTCCTTGTTGAATAAAACAATGTTCTTTTTTCTCTGCTTTATATTTGTACATAATGCTCTTGAAAAAATGAATTTAATTCAGAGAAAATATATTTTTAAAGCTTACGAACTGATTATTTATATCAACAGTTTTTGCGCTATTTTAGGTTTTATAGCTAATGTTCCATTATTTAAAGCATACAGCACTGTAAGATTTGGATATATAGGTTTTATTCCTGCCCAGAATGAAGCTTCATTATTTTGGTTAATCGCTTTATTTTATAGTTTTTATATTTATAAAGAGGAAAAAAAGAAATTACCTCTCGTCTTTTCTGTAATTGCTTGCTTATTATTAGGGACAAAAGCAGCATGGATTTGTGTTTTGGTTTCTGTTCCTTGGTTCTTCTATAAACTCTATCCAAATACAGGTAAAAAAATTGTTGCATTTTTATTATTGGCAACGATGGTTTTTGTTTGTGTTTATTATGAAAAAATTAGTGAATACTTAAAATCCGTTGAGATGTTTTCTTATTTTGTCTGGAGGTTAGATAAGATGGATGCTGTATCTATATTTTTATCCGGACGAGATGGATTTATATATAGGTTTATTGAGACTTTAGATTCTTGGTCTTGGCCAAATTACTTATTTGGAGGGGTATTGACAGAGGGGAATAGTCACATAACAACAGAAATGGATTTATTAGACCTTATCATGATCTTTGGATTCGTAGGTGCTGTAATTTTTTTATTGATATATAAGCAAATTTTTAGCCAAATACATCGATCATATAAGACTATGTTTTCAGTTTTGTTTTTTTCCATGGCTTTTATTGGTGGTCATGTACTTTGGAGTGCTCTAAATGCCGTATATTTGTGCTTGTTTATATGTAAAACCATGAAGATATACAAGACTTAACAATAGATGATAGTTTATATTTAATGCAATTGAAAAGGAACTATTGATATGGATTTGTTAAAGATAGAACTATCATCTATAAACATTTCTCAGTAGTGGCTAACAGCGACTACTAAAACAAAAAAGATATTTATGCAAGACAGAAATAGAATTGATTTTTTAAATATTCCGATAGATACTCTGACCATGCAAGAAACTATCAATAAGATTGATAGTACTTTACAGAGACATCAGTCGTTAACCCATGTCGTTGTAAATGCAGGGAAAGTTGTTGCGATGCAAAGTAATAAAGAATTGCATGAGAGTGTTGTTAATTGTGATCTTATAAATGCAGATGGACAAAGTATCGTTTGGGCTGCTAGATTTCTTGGTAAGTATATACCGGAACGTGTATCTGGGATTGATCTGATGGAAAATCTTGTGAAAATGGCATATGAAAGAAAATATAAATGTTTCTTCTTTGGAGCTAAAGAGGAAGTTGTATCTAAAGTAGTACAAGTTTATACAAATAAATATTCAAAAGATATAATTGCAGGGTACAAAAACGGATATTATGTAAAGGAAGATGAACTGTATATAGCGCAGCAAATAGCTCAAAGTAATGCTGATTTATTGTTTGTAGCTATAACCTCCCCTAAAAAAGAAATATTCCTAGATAAGTATAGGGATATACTCTCTTCTGTTGGATTTACTATGGGAGTTGGGGGATCTTTTGATGTTATAGCTGGATATACAGCTCGTGCACCAATATGGATGCAAAAAATAGGGATGGAATGGTTTTTTCGTTTAATTCAAGAACCTAGACGAATGTGGAGAAGATATATTATTGGGAATTATAAGTTTATAGAACTAGTTATTAAAGAAAGAATTAATATAGGAAAATAAAAAATTAAAAACATGAAAAAGGTACTTCTGATTTTTGGAACTCGTCCAGAAGCTATAAAGATGGCTCCTTTGGTAAAGGAATTCAAGAAATATACAGGTGTATTTGATGCTAAAGTATGTGTTACAGCCCAGCATAGACAAATGCTAGATCAAGTACTGAATTTTTTCGATATAAAGCCTGATTATGATATGAACCTTATGCGTCCAGGGCAGAACCTATATCAATTAACAGCTGATGTCATTATCGGACTAAAACCGATCTTGGAAGAATATAATCCAGATTATGTTTTTGTACATGGTGATACAACTACATCAACATCTGCTGCATTAGCTGCATACTATGCTGGTGCGAAAATATGCCATGTGGAAGCAGGTCTACGGACTTATAATAAATATGCTCCTTTCCCGGAAGAAATAAATCGTCAAATTACAGGCCGTTTGGCAGATATTCATTTTTCTCCGACAGAAACAGCTAAAAATAATTTATTATCAGAAGGTATAACAAAAAATGTATATATTACAGGGAATACTGTTATTGATGCTTTGCTATATGCAACAAATAGGTTAAAATCATACTCTGATGAAGAAATAGGCAATTTACAGAAGAGTATTGATTTTACTAAACAAGTTATACTCGTAACAGGGCATCGTAGAGAAAATTTTGGAAATGGCTTTTTGAATATTTGTAAGGCTCTAAGAGATTTATCTGAAAAATATGCAAATGTTGAGATAGTTTATCCTGTCCATTTAAATCCGAATGTGTCAAATCTCGTTCATTCTCTATTAGGAAATATTGATAATATAAAATTGATAAATCCATTAGCATATCCGGCATTTGTTTGGCTGATGAATAAATCCCATATAATATTAACAGATAGTGGTGGTGTTCAAGAAGAAGCACCTAGTTTAGGAAAACCAGTGCTTGTCATGAGGGATACTACAGAACGACCAGAAGCTGTGTCTGCAGGAACTGTTAAGCTCGTAGGAACGGATAAGCAAAAAATTGTATCTGAGTTATCAAGACTACTTGATGATGTTGATTATTACAAGACGATGCAAAAAGCGCATAATCCGTATGGTAATGGAAATGCAGTAGAAAGGATAGTTAACTATATAAAATAAAAAAAGTTATGAAAGCGGTATTTATGGGATTAGGTTATATAGGCCTACCAACTGCAGCAGTTGCTGCTAATAAAGGGGTAGAAGTGCTAGGAGTAGATGTAAATCCTGATGTTGTAGCAACAATAAACCAAGGAAAGGTTCATATTGTAGAACCGGAACTAGATAAGCTTGTAAAAAAGGTTGTTGAAAAAGGTTGTTTGCGTGCAGCGGTTAATCCAGAACAAGCTGATGTATTTTTAATTGTAGTACCAACACCATTTAAACAGAATCATAGGGCTGATACCGCATATGTAGAAAGTGCAACTCGTACTGTTATTCCTTTTCTAAAAGAAGGTGATTTATTTGTAATTGAATCGACATCACCTGTTATGACAACAGAGAGGATGGCTGAGATTATCTTTAAAGAACGTCCGGAATTGCAAGGGAAAATTTATATCGCCTATTGTCCAGAAAGAGTTCTTCCTGGCAATGTTATATATGAGTTGGAGAATAATGATCGTATAATAGGGGGGATTAATGAGGAATCTTCTGATAAAGCAATCGAGTTTTATTCTATATTTGTAAAAGGTACTTTACATAAAACAGATGCTCGGACTGCTGAGATGTGTAAGCTAACTGAGAATTCATCCCGAGATGTCCAAATAGCATTTGCAAATGAACTTTCTATGATTTGTGATAAAGCCGGGATTAATGTCTGGGAATTAATAGAGTTAGCTAATAAGCATCCTAGAGTTAATATTTTGTGGCCAGGATCGGGTGTTGGAGGTCATTGCATAGCTGTTGATCCTTGGTTTATTGTATCGGATTATCCGGAACAAGCGAATATAATTAAAAGAGCCAGAGAAACAAATGATTATAAAGCCGATTGGTGCGCAAATAAGGTTATTGAGGCTTGCCACCAGTTTGAAATTGAGAATGAACGAGAACCAGTTGTTGCGTGTATGGGGCTTGCTTTTAAACCAGATATAGATGATTTGAGGGAATCTCCAGCAAAGTATATAACATCTCGAATAATTTCGGAGGCTAGAGCAGAGGTATTGGTTGTTGAGCCAAATGTAGATAAACATAAGACTTTTAGCTTAATTTCGTATGGTGAAGCATATAAACAGGCCGATATAATAGTTTGGTTAGTACGTCATAAAGAATTCTTATCACTGAGTAAAAAGCAAGTGAAAAACGAGTTTGACTTTTGTGGAATTTATAAATAATCTTAAATTTAGAGAATAGTTTATATTTTACTGATAAACTTTTTATAAATTCTATTTCTTATGTTCCACACACTCCATCTTGCCACCACCCTTTCTAAAGAAGAAACCTATCTATCCCTTCTTCCTCAACTAAAAGCATTAATAGAAGGGGAGACGGACACTATTGCCAACTTTGCAAATATATCAGCGGCATTGAAGATGACTTTCGGTTTTTTCTGGGTAGGTTTTTATATTGTAAAAAATGAAGAGCTTGTACTTGGCCCTTTCCAGGGAACGATAGCCTGTACACGTATAAGATGTGGTAAAGGTGTCTGTGGAACAGCATGGAAAGAAAAGCGAACAATTGTAGTAGAAGATGTACATCAATTCCCGGGACATATTGCTTGTGATGCAGCATCCCAATCTGAAATTGTAGTACCATTGTTCGATAAAGATGAGGTGATAGCCGTACTGGATATCGATAGCGAGTATCTAAATCATTTCGATGAAACAGATGCTCGCTATCTTCAACAAATAGTTAATTTATTATAACTTCGTTTTTGATTGTTATTCATAGAATGGGAATAACAAGGGCAGTACTAATATCATCACTATTCCCATAACAATCTGTAAGGGTAATCCTACTTTTACATAATCCATAAAACTATAGCGTCCCGCTGTCATAACCAATGCATTTGGTGGGGTGGAAAATGGCGAAGCAAAACACATACCTGCAGCTACGGCAACGGCAAACAAAAACGGATAAGGACTAACTCCCATTCCAATAGCAGCCTTTAGTGCAATAGGAGTAAATAATACAGCTGTAGCCGTATTGCTTATAAACATTGTTAGCAACGATGTACAAAAATAAATACCAGCCATTAGCGCGTATGGCCCCATATTACCTAATTTATTAACTAACCCTCCAGAAATTAGAGTGTCAACCCCTGTATTTTGAAAAGCTGTAGCCATTGGTAGCATGGCACCTATAAGAACAACACTTTCCCAGTTAATGCTTGAGTAAGCCTCTTCAACATTGCGCAGACAGCCTGTTATAACCATTGCTGTGGCTGCAAGCATTATTGCGATAACAGAAGGTACAAATTCAAATACCATAGCAATGATCATCAGGAGCATAATGATGGCGGCTATTGGGGCTTTCTGGTCCAGAGTGACTTTTGAAGCTTCTTTAAGAGGTTGACCAACCAATACCAGATCATCTTGCCGATCATCCAGGTTTGCGAGGTCTTTCCATGTTCCTTGTATTAATAGGGCATCGCCGGAGTGTAACTTTGTATCTTTTATATCGTGCATCTGGTATTCTTTTTGTCGTTGAATACCCAATACATTTACATTGTATTCCTCGCGAAATCGAATGTCAGATATTGTTCTGTTAATTAATCTTGAATTTGGCATAATGAATATTTCGGCAATACCAGAATCTTGGGATTCCGAGAAAACATCTTTATCATTATGTCTTTCAAGATGTAAATTATTTTCTGAAACAAAGCGTTCAATGTTTTCTTTTGCTCCAAGGCAATAAAGTATATCATCTTTTTGTATAATTGATTTTGGTCCGGCTACTTCTTCAGTATAGTTTTTTCTGAATCTCGAATTACCCGTTTTTCTTATTATTTTGCTTATACTAACATCATAATGTGTTGCAATTTTGAGCTCAGCTAGACTTTTATTAACTAGAGGTGAATCGTCCTTAACGTCAATTTTATACGATTGATGAGATAGGTTGTATTCTTCCGCAAGTTCTTTTAAGGATTTACCTTGTTTCTTTTTATTGTCAGAAGAATCACTTTTCGATATAAGCATCTTACTTAAAAAGAACAAGACAATAACTCCTACTGATAAGGCTACAAAGCCAATGGGAGCGAACGAGAAGAATGAAAGAGCAGTATATCCCGCTTCTATCAAAGCATTATTAATGACAAGGTTGGGTGGAGTACTAATCAATGTAAACATCCCCATACTACTCGCAAAAGCTAAAGGCATCAGATATCTACGCGGACTAATATTTGCACTGGCAGCCATACTTACAATAATAGGCATCATAACAGCAACAGTACCTGTGTTACTGACAAAAGCGCCAATCGAAGCTGTAGCCAGCATAACTAATATAAATAATTTATTTTCACTGTTTCCGGCTGTCTGTAATATTTTGCTACTTATCATTTTGGCGAGTCCTGTTCGGAAAATGCCAGCTCCAACAACGAATAACCCGATCATCATAATTACAACCGAATTTGAGAATCCTGCTAAAGCTTCAGATGGAGCTAGTATTCCGAACAACACTAAACCTAATAATGCGCATACTGCCACTAAATCGGATCGGACCTTGCCTCGCATAAAGAAAATTGAGGCTATGACTAGAATTGATAGAGTTATATTGATAGGAGATAAGAGAGAGGATAGTTCCATAATTGAATATAATTATTATCAGTTTGTTTTCTCTTTATGATTCATGCAAAGATAAAAAATACTACAGTCTGGAGCGAATACTTTTGATTAATATGAATTAAATAGTATTTATTATTATCTGCTTATAACAAAGATCAAAATTTAAATGATTTTTATCATTTTAGATAATATATATACAAAGTAAATCGGGTAATTTTATAAACCATCGAAAAAACCTTAAATGCTATATATTATGTTTCAACGTTTTAATTTGTTATTATTAATATTTTTATTGGTGGGGAGTACTTCCTTTGCACAAGAGATTAATTCTAAACTGTTGAAGCATCATTGGACTGCAAGTTGGATTACCTGTCCCGATGTTGCGCAGAAAGACTATGGTGTATTTCATTTTAGGAAACAAATAAATCTGGGACAGTCTCCCGATAAATTTATTATACATATTTCGGCAGATAATCGCTATCGTTTATTTGTGAATGGGAAGTCCGTTTGCAGTGGCCCTGCTCGAGGCGACTTAGTAAATTGGTATTTCGAAACGATAGATATTGCTCCCTATCTTCAAAAAGGGAATAATATTATCGCTTCTACAGTATGGAATATGGGTGTTTTAGCACCTGTAGCCCAGATTTCTAATCAAACCGGATTTGTTATTCAGGGAGATGGGGATGCTGAGCAAGTGATAAATACAGATAGTAGTTGGAAAGTTTTGCAAAATAAAGCATATACCCCTTGTTCTACAGATAATGGAGCACGTTTACATGCATACATGGTAGTCGGGCCGGGAGACCGAATCGATGGAACTGAATATCCTTGGGGATGGGAGAGTTTGGAGTTTGACGATGATCCTTGGAGTAGCGCGAGTATAGTTACATCACCATCTCCCTATGGCGTAGGAACTGATAATTTATGGCAGTTGACCCCGCGGAATATTCCTTTGATGGAAGAAAGTATACAGCGGTTGCAAAAAGTAAGAAAGGCTGATGGAATTGTAGTACCTGATAATTTCTTACAGGGTACAAGCCCTTTAATTGTTCCTGCTAATACTAAAGTATCAATTCTTATCGATCAGGGAGTAAATACTACTGCGTATCCTATGTTATCTGTAACCGGTGGAAAAGGAGCATCTGTACAGTTGACTTATACAGAAGCCTTATTGGATAGTAATTTGCAGAAGGCGAATAGAAACGAGGTGGAAGGACGTTCTGTTATTGGTAATTATGATGTGTTTCTGCCAGATGGAGGTGTAGATAGAAGATTTAGTCCGCTGTGGTTTAGGACTTATCGTTATATGCAGGTTGATGTTACAACTTCAAATGAGCCCTTAATTATCAATGATCTATATGGTTATTATACAGGATACCCATTTAAACAAGTGGCCCGCTTTTCTTCAAATGATAAATCTCTGGGGGATATATGGAATGTAGGTTGGCGTACGGCTCGTCTTTGTGCAGGAGAGACTTATTATGATTGTCCGTATTACGAACAACTTCAATATCCGGGCGATACCCGCATACAATCGTTGATATCCCTATATGTGACAGGCGATGATCGTCTCATGCGTAAAGCAATTCTTGATTTTTATAATTCCAGGGTTCCTAATGGTTTAACTCAGGGACGTTATCCGAGTAGTCGTTTGCAAGTTATACCTCCGTATTCATTGTATTGGATATCGATGATTTACGATTATTGGATGTACAGACAAGATGATGCTTTTGTTGTTCAATTTCTTCCGGCTATAGAGCCTGTTTTAGACTGGTATGAAAAGAATATTGACAAAAGTAAGGGCATGTTAGGCCCTATGACATGGTGGAATTTTACCGATTACACTGATGGATTTCCAAATGGTGTACCTCCTGGAGCTGATGATGGAAATTCTTCAGTCATTACATTGCATTTGGCTTATACTCTCAATCAGGTTGCTCAATTATATCGTTATTTCGGAATGGATTATAAGTCGGATCGATATCTCAAATTGGCGGATAGTCTGAATAAAGCCACTTATGATAATTGTTTCGATAATAAGCGAAATGCAATGGCTGATACACCGGAAAAGACGTCTTATAGTCAACATGCGGGTATAATGGCTGTTCTAAGTGATGCTATTGTTGATAAAGAAAGACAGACAGTAATGGAGCAAGTAGTAAACGATACATCTTTGATTCCAGTTACTTTTTATTATAGATTTTATCTGACGCAGGCATTAAAGATTTCAGGATTGGGTGATCTGTATTATCCATCACTTGATTATTGGCGTGACATGATCAAAATTGGGTTAACCACATTTGCTGAGAAACCGGAGCCGGCACGATCCGACTGTCATGCCTGGAGTGCAAGTCCCTTGTATGATTATTTTGCTATTATTTGCGGAATATCATCAACCTCACCCAATTTCAAAACGGTAAAAATAGAACCTTCTCTTGGAGAACTAAAAGAAGTTACGGCATCTACTCCTCATCCTCAAGGAATGATAAAGGTTGATTTAAAACGTCAGGGAGTAACCGGAATAACCGGAATTGTAGAGATCCCATCCGACATAACAGGTGTATTTGTTTGGGAAGGGAATACGGTTCAATTGAAGGGCGGTGTGCAAAAAATTAGCTTAAGATAATTTTTTTGTTGGAGTAATATAGTATTCGATGTCTTTAGTTAAAATCTTTTAGCTAAAGACATTTTTTATTAGACATTGTTAGCCGATATCAACAATGTATTTTAGAGATAAGTGCACATTCAATAAATCCTGCAAATTTGGCAAGCCTTTTGTTATATATAAGGTACATAAAAAATAGAGGGTAAGTCGTCTTATTGGATTTGCCGGTTTTTGTGTTTTAATCGCTTAAGAATAAAATAAATACTAAGATATGAAAGAAGAATTTACTGAAAAGAAATTTGAAAACACAGAATCTCCTGAGTCAGAAAATATGACAAATGATCAGTTGGCTGATACGCCAGAAATTGAATCAAATGACAATGTGACCGATTGGGAAACAAAATATAATGAGTTGAATGATTCTTATTTACGTCTTAATGCCGAATTCGACAATTATCGTAAACGTACATTAAAGGAAAAAGCAGACTTGTTGAAGTTAGGTAGTGAAAGGGTTTTGTTGGATATTATTTCTGTAGTAGATGATTTTGAGCGTGCTTTAGATAATATATCTAAAACAGAGGATATTGAAGCTGTAAAAGAGGGGGTGGATCTTATTTATAGTAAATTCAGAACCTTTTTGACAAGGCATGGTATAAAAGAAATTGAAACTATCGGACAGCCTTTCGATACAGATAAACATGAGGCCATAACGACTGTTCCGGCGCAAACAGAGGATGATAAAGATAAGATTGTAGATAGTATTCAAAAGGGGTATATACTCGATGATAAAGTAATTCGCTACCCTAAAGTAATTGTAGCAAAATAATAAAGAGCAAAGCTGATGGCAACTGCAACTAAAAGAGATTACTACGAAATATTGGAAGTTACAAAAACAGCAACTTTCGAAGAAATAAAAAAGGCTTATCGCAAGAAAGCAATCCAATACCATCCTGATAAGAATCCGGGAGATACTGAGGCCGAAGAAAAATTTAAAGAGGCGGCTGAAGCTTATGAAATACTAAGTGATGAACAAAAGCGAGCCAGATATGATCGTTATGGTCATACCGCTCCGGGTGGATTTGGTGGTCATTCAGGCGGATTCTCTATGGATGATATATTCTCTCAATTTGGAGATATCTTTGGCGGTCATTTTGGTGGTGGATTTGGTGGTCAGCGTGGCCCAAGGCAGAATCGAGGTTCGGATCTGCGCGTGAAAGTAAAGCTAACATTGAAAGATATAGCTTCCGGTGTTGAGAAAAAGATAAAGGTAAATAAGTTTGTTGCTTGTTCTCATTGTAGGGGTACTGGTGCCGATGGTGGCACTGCTTATGAGACATGTTCCACATGTAAAGGTTCCGGAGTCGTAACACGTGTGGTAAATACTATTCTGGGACAAATGCAGTCTCAGTCTACTTGTCCGACATGTAATGGAGAAGGTAAGTCGATTACGAAAAGATGTAGCCATTGCTCAGGTGAAGGTATTGTTCGTGAAGAAGAGGTAATTACTATCAACATACCAGCAGGTGTTGCAGAGGGGATGCAGTTGTCGATGAGTGGTAAAGGAAATGCAGCCCGTCATGGAGGAGTGAATGGTGATTTACTTATATTAGTAGAGGAAGAGGTACATCCAGAGCTGTTTAGAGATGATAATGACGTTGTTTACAATCTTTTACTTACCGTATCTACCGCAGCATTAGGCGGAAGTGTTGTAGTTCCTACAATAGATGGCAAAGTTAAAGTTACTATAGAACCGGGTACACAACCGGGAAAAGTACTTCGCTTAAAGAATAAGGGGTTGCCTAGTATCAATAGATATGGTACGGGAGACCTATTGATCAATATAAGCGTATATATTCCAGAGAACTTAAGTGATAGCGAAAAAGAGACTTTAAACGGGCTCGAAAATTCTCCAAATTTCCAACCTAGCAAGTCGGTTAAGGAGAAGATATTTAGTCATTTTAGAAGAATGTTTGATTGAATATCTGTTTTCTATTAAATGTATATATTATGGTAAAGGCTTTTCGAGAGGAGAGCCTTTGCTGCTTATTTATAGTTTCACTATTTAATATTGCTAAATCTTTCAATAAATTTTTATCTTTGGATTTACTTAATATGGTAAATTATGAAGATAAAAGAGATTTTACACTCGATAGAGCAATTAGCACCACTTCCTTTGCAAGAAAGCTATGACAATAGTGGTGTCCAGATAGGCGATGTTAATCAGGAGGCTAAAGGTGCTGTCGTATGTATTGATGTGACCGAAGCTGTTTTGGATGAAGCTGTTGCTTTGGGGTGTAATCTTGTTATTTCGCATCATCCTCTGGCGTTTCGTAGTTTTAAATCGCTTACAGGAAAGAATTATACAGAACGTTGCATGATAAAAGCATGTAAGCATGACATTGTTGTTTATGCAGCTCATACTAATTTGGATAATGCCTCGGAGGGTATTAATCGATATCTGGCGGATATGCTTAATTTACAGCATATAAGAATACTTGATCCACAAAAAGAGAAACTGCTTAAGCTTGTTACCTATGTACCTCATTCTCATGCGGAGTTGGTTCGTAGCACCCTCTTTAATGCAGGTGCAGGCCATATTGGAAATTATGATTGTTGTAGTTATAATGTCGCAGGCGAGGGGACATTTAGGGCGGGCGATTTAGCAAAGCCTTACTGTGGGGAAATAGGAGAATTGCATACCGAACAAGAAGTTCGCATCGAAATGGTTTTACCTGTGTACAAACAAGGAGAAGTCCTTCGTTCTTTAATAGCTGTACACCCTTATGAAGAGCCTGCATATGATTTTTATACTTTACAGAATAAGTGGGAGAAGGCCGGAAGCGGAATAGTTGGAACTTTACCTGAAGAGACGGATGAGGAAGATTTCTTATATTTATTGAAAGATACATTTCATCTAAAAACTATCCAGCATTCGGTTCTTAGAGGAAAGCCTGTTCGTGATATTGCGATTTGTAGTGGTAGCGGAGCATTTCTTATACCTAAGGCCATATCATATAGTGCTGATGTTTTTATAACAGGTGAGGCAAAATATAATGATTATTATGACGTTGAAGATAAAGTATTGCTAGCTGTAGTAGGACATTATGAATCTGAAATATTTACAAAGAATATATTTTTTGATATTATCTCGAAAAAATATCCTACCTTTGCAGTATATATGTCAGGATTTGATGTAAATCCTGTAAACTATTTGTAGTTAGGTGGTGATTTACTCCCACTTTTACAAATGATGTAGTAAGAGGATGGTTTAAAGCTATTTGATTACTGCATTTTTTTATAATAATATTTTGAGATTTATAATAAAACACAAGTAATATGGCTAAGAAACAAGAAAAAGAAATAACAGTAGAAGAAAAGCTGAAAACGCTTTACTCTTTACAGCAAAAGTTATCTGAAATAGATAATATAAAGATTCTTCGCGGTGAGCTTCCTTTGGAAGTAGCAGACTTAGAAGATGAGATTATAGGATTGGAAACGCGTATTAAGAAATATGAGGCGGAGCTAAAAGAATCGGATACTACTGTTTCTCATCAAAAACAGAAAGCAAAAGACAGTGCGCTAAAAATAGAAAAATATAAAGAGCAATTAGATAATGTACGTAATAATCGCGAATTCGATCATTTAAGCAAAGAAATTGAATTCGAAACATTGGAAATCGAATTGTCGGAAAAGCGTACTCGTGAATTTGCTCAAGAGTCAAAGAATTTAAGTGAGCAAATTGAAAAAAGTAAAGTTTTTTTAGTAGAGCGTACGGCAGATTTGACACAAAAGAAAGAAGAGCTGGATAATATTGTTGCTGAAACAAAACAGCAAGAAGAGCAACTTCGTGAAGATGTCAAAGAAATAGAAACAGATGTAGAGCCTCGCTTGCTACAAGCATTTAAGCGTATTCGTAAAAGTGCTCGTAATGGTTTGGCTGTTGTTTGTATCGAACGTGGAGCTTGTGGGGGATGTTTTAATAAGATACCGCCACAAAAACAAATGGACATTAAAATGGGAAAGAAAATTATCGTTTGCGAATATTGTGGACGTATAATGATTGATCCAGAACTTATTGCTCCTGTAGAATAAGGATCGAATCTATTTAAAATAAAAAAAAGTTGAGAAAGTGAAAAACTTTTTTGACTTTTTTTTGTTCCGTTTTTGAAAACTTTATGTTGTTTATTTTGTTTTATGATATATAGTGAAAATAAAAAAGGAAAACTTTTTTGCTAATGATATTTTTTAAGTATAAGATATATAGGTGTTTAAGTTTTAAATTAGAAAACTTATCTTTTTGTTTATAAAATGTTGTTGTAAAATTTGTTTCGTCTTTTTGAATTGAGTAATATTGTACTATGAAAAATATTACTTGTTTTTTTCACAGACAAGAACAGAAATAATCTAAAAGTATAAGAGGAAATGGCACAAAAGGTTTACACTTTTGATGAGGCGTATAATGCCGCATTGGGATACTTTAATGGTGATGAACTCGCTGCAAAAGTATGGGTGAATAAGTATGCATTAAAAGATGCGGAGGGTAATATTTATGAACATTCACCTGAAGATATGCATTGGCGTCTGGCTAATGAAATTGGTCGTATAGAAGCTAAATATCAAAACGGGCTATCTAGTCAAGAGTTATACGATTTATTCGATCATTTTAAATATATCGTACCACAAGGAAGCCCTATGACTGGTATTGGTAATGATTTTCAGGTAGCATCATTATCTAACTGTTTTGTTATAGGTCTGGATGGTCCGTCAGATTCGTATGGGGCAATTATTCGTATAGATGAAGAGCAGGTTCAGTTGATGAAACGTCGCGGAGGTGTTGGTCACGACTTGTCTCACATCCGCCCAAAAGGATCTCCTGTAAAGAATTCAGCATTAACTTCGACAGGATTGGTGCCATTTATGGAAAGATATTCGAACTCTACACGTGAAGTTGCTCAAGATGGTCGTCGTGGAGCATTAATGTTAAGCGTGTCGGTTAAACATCCTGATTCAGAGTCTTTCATAGATGCAAAGATGGTTGAAGGTAAAGTAACCGGAGCTAATGTATCTGTACGTATTGATGACGCCTTTATGCAATCGGTTGTTGATGGCAGTAAATATACTCAACAATATCCTATCGATTCGTCAAATCCTACTACATCTAAAGATATAGAGGCTAGGGATTTGTGGGCTAAAATTGTACATAATGCATGGAAGTCAGCCGAGCCTGGTGTCCTATTTTGGGATACTATTATTAGAGAGTCAGTGCCGGATTGTTATGCAGATCTAGGATTCAAAACTATCTCTACAAATCCTTGCGGTGAGATTCCTCTTTGCCCATATGATAGCTGCCGCTTACTCGCAATAAACTTATATTCATATGTGGTAAATCCATTTAAAGAAGATGCTTATTTCGACTTTGAACTTTTCACAAAACATGTCGGTCTGGCTCAACGTATAATGGATGATATCATTGATCTTGAAACTGAAAAGATAGATAAAATATTACAGAAGATAGGTGATGATCCAGAAACTGATGAAGTAAGATGGCCTGAAAGACATCTATGGGAAAAAATACGTACCAAAACGCTTCAAGGTCGTCGTACAGGAGTTGGTATTACTGCTGAAGGTGATATGATTGCTGCTATGGGACTTCGTTATGGAACGGAAGAAGCTACAGCTTTTGCAGAAGAAGTACATCGTACATTAGCTATTGCTGCGTATCGTTCTTCTGTAGATATGGCAAAAGAACGTGGAGCGTTTGAAATATTTGATTTTAAACGTGAAAAAAACAATCCATTTATCAATCGTTTAGCAGAAGTTGATCCTCAGCTAGTTAAGGATATGGAGAAATATGGACGACGCAATATTGCCTGTTTGACAGTTGCTCCTACTGGTACTACTAGTTTGATGACTCAGTCCAGTTCGGGTATCGAGCCTGTATTCATGCCTGTATACAAGCGTCGCCGTAAGGTGAATCCGAACGATAAAGAAGTACGTGTAGATTTTGTAGATGAGAATGGAGACTCGTGGGAAGAATATATTGTATTCCATCATAAGTTTGTAACATGGATGGAAAGTAAGGGCTATTCTACAACCAAGAGATATACAAACGAAGAAGTTGATGCAATGGTGGCGGAATCTCCTTATCATAAAGCAACTTCAAATGATGTAGATTGGCTGCAAAAAGTAAAAATGCAAGGACGTATTCAGAAGTGGGTAGACCATTCTATCAGTGTTACGATTAATCTACCTTCCGATGTATCGGAGGAGCTTGTTAATAATTTGTATATTGAGGCTTGGAAGAGTGGCTGTAAAGGCTGTACTGTCTATCGCGACGGATCTCGTGCAGGAGTATTGGTTGCAGCTGATAACAAGAAAACAGAAGCAGAGTGCGACGACTGTTATGAGCGTCCCGAGATATTACAGGAGCGTCCTCGTGAACTTACTGCAGATGTAATCAAGTTCCAGAATAATAAAGAAAAGTGGATTGCATTTATCGGTTTACATAATGGTCGTCCGTATGAAATATTTACCGGGTTATCTGACGATGACGAGGGATTGATGTTGCCAAAAAATGTAAATACCGGTACTATTATCAAAACAATAAATGATGAGGGACATCGTTCATACGATTTTCAATTTAAAAATAAGAGAGGTTACAAAACTACTATCGAAGGGCTTAATGGTAAGTTTAATCCGGAGTTTTGGAATTATGCTAAATTGATTTCCGGAGTGCTTCGTTATGGTATGCCGATTGATCAGGTCGTAAAACTTGTACAGGGTCTTGAACTTAACAGTGAAACGATCAATACTTGGAAAAACGGTGTTGAGCGTGCGTTGAAGAAATATTTGCCAAGCGAAACAGAAGCCAAAGGTCAGAAATGTCCGGTATGTGGTTTGGAAACATTAGTATATCAGGAAGGTTGCATGAAGTGTACTAATTGTGGTGCATCTAAGTGTGGATAATCTTTTTAAGACAATAACAGAAACGCCTTATTTCATATAGAATAAGGCGTTTTTTATTTATGATATGATTTGAAAATTATTTACTCAAACCGAATAGACTTAGCTGGTGAAATTCTGGCAATCAAATATGATGGTCCTATCATCATTAACATAGATAAGAGAAGTGTACCTAAATTAATAAGTAGTATATAAAGGATATTTATATCCACAGGCATCTCTGAAACATAGTATGTATCAGGATCTAGCTTAATCAGTCCAAAGTGTTTTTGTATAATTAGGATAGCGATAGCAATAATATTACCCCAGAACAAACCTTTAAGAATGAGGAATGAGGATATATATAAGAATGTTTTACGTATACTATAGTTACGGGCTCCAAGCGTTTTTAGCATACCAATCATGTTAGTTCGCTCAAGGATGATGATAAGCAATCCTGATATCATAGTGAATACAGATATTAAAAACATTAGAACTATTATCACGATTACATTCATATCTAATAGATCGAGCCAGTTGAATATCATTGGATTCATCTCTTTGATAGACCTGGTTAAGAACGTGTTGTCCTTACGGTCGCGATAACTCATCATCTCAACAAAGACAGCCTGCTGAATTTCATCAAGTTTGTTATAATCTTTTACCAGCAACTCAATGCCGCTGGCTTCATCCTGTTCCCAATTGTTTAATTTACGGATCAGGTCTATATCTGTAACAACAAAAAGCTTGTCGTAATCTTCAAAATTGGTACTATATATTCCTGTTATGTAAAACTTTCTGAATCTAACGTTATCTCCTATGAAATAGCAAAGAAAACTATCTCCTGTTTTAAGATTAAGTTTGTTTGATATGTTTTTTGATAATATTGCCTGATTGACATGAATCGTATCATTTGGATCGATGATTGACCCGGCAATCATATTTTGTTTGAAGAATCCCCAGTCATAATCTTTTCCTATTCCTTTAAGAATAATTCCTTGAAAAGCACTATCTGTCTTGATTATTCCGGGTTTTGTAGCAAATGTTTCAACGTGCTTGATACCTTCTATGTGCTCTAGCTGGTTGATTAACTCTGGGCTGACACAGACAGATTGTGTTTCGTAAGTGCTGTTATTGCTCAAGTTTGATATTTGTATATGCGAGCCAAATCCTACAACTTTATTCCGTACTTCAGTTTTAAATCCGATAACGATCGATAAAGCTAATATCATGGCTGCTAATCCTATCGCAACACCGGCAATAGCTATTTTTATGGCTGGAGACGAGGCTCGCTTTTCTCCCTTATTTCCACCGAAGTGGATGCGCTTTGCTATAAATAGTTCTAAGTTCAATATGAGTCCAGTTATCAGCTATCAGTTATCAGCAAACAATGCTCATAATTGATATTCCATAGTTTATAATTAAAATAAATATCCTTGTTGACTTTCGCGCTTTCTTCCCAGATGCTCATAGGCTAGCTCTGTAGCCTCTCTGCCTCGTGGAGTCCGCTTCATAAATCCTTCCTTGATTAGGAACGGTTCGTATACTTCTTCTATTGTACCGCCATCTTCTCCTAGTGCTGTGGCAATGGTAGAGATACCGACGGGGCCACCTCTGAATTTATCGATAAGTATAAGGAGTATCTTATTGTCTATTTCATCCAGTCCATATTTATCAATATTCAAAGCTTCGAGAGAGTATGTAGCAATGGCTTTATCTATTTTACCCGACCCTTTTACCTGAGCAAAGTCCCGAACCCGACGTAGAAGTGCATTTGCTATGCGGGGAGTGCCTCTACTACGTGAAGCTATCTCTACAGCAGCTTCTTTCGATGTAGGTACATCTAATATATTTGAAGACCGAAGAATAATATTAGTCAATGTATCCATATTGTAATATTCCAGATGCATATTGATGCCAAAACGTGCACGTAGAGGACTTGTTAGTAGGCCGCTACGGGTTGTTGCACCTATCAGCGTAAAAGGATTTAGCTCTATTTGTATCGAACGGGCACTAGGGCCTTTATCTATCATAATATCGATACGATAGTCTTCCATTGCACTGTATAAATACTCTTCTACCACAGGTGATAGTCGATGAATCTCGTCAATAAAGAGTACATCATTTGGTTCTAGCGATGTCAGAAGACCTGCCAGATCGCCTGGTTTATCTAGTACCGGACCCGATGTTATCTTAAAGCCGACGCCTAATTCGTTTGCTATAATATTTGACAACGTAGTCTTTCCAAGTCCCGGAGGACCATGGAGTAGGGTGTGGTCTAGTGACTCTCCTCTCATTTTAGCAGCAGTAACAAAAACTTGCAGATTTTCCACAACCTTGCTTTGACCGCTAAAACTGCTGAATGTAAGAGGACGTAAGGCATTTTCAAATTCCTTTTCGTTCTCGTTCAGGCTACCTCTATGTATATTGAATGTTTCTTCCATAATAAGCTATGAATGCAAATTTACATCAATATATTTAAATTACACACTATCAGTATTAATTTACTCCTAATAGAGAAGTCCTAAAAAATATAAAAGATATGCAATCTGTGTAGATTAACCATAAAAAGATATTTTCTTTGTATCAAATTGAAAAGTTACACAAATGTTAGATAAGCTACTGGAATGGGATCGAGAACTATTTTTATTTCTAAATAGTAAGCATATCGATTGGTTGGACCCCATTATGCTCTTTTTTAGTTCATATACAGGATGGATATTGGTTTTTCTGCTTATGTCTGCATTTATCTATTTTAAAGCAGAAATATGGAAAAAGACCGGTGTTTTCTTTTTCTCTTTATCCACAGGGCTGAGTGCTCTGTTTACAAATATTATAAAGCTTATCATAGAGCGTCCGCGTCCAATACATAATGAAACTTGGCAGGATACGATCCATGCTATTGAAAAGTTTAGCGATAGTTTTAGCTTTTTCTCATCTCATTCGGCTACGACTTTTACAATGGCTGTTTTTTTCTTATTATTTTTTCGAAAGAAGAAAATATATGGGGTAATTGCTCTTGTCTGGGCTACAATAGTTGCTTATAGCCGTATTTATGTGGCAAAGCATTATCCGTTCGACGTTTTGGTCGGTATACTATTCGGTATAATGATAGGGATTTTAGGTTATAAGCTTTTCCAAAATTTCAAAGAAAAGAAAGAGCTACTAAAACCCTAGCCATTTCTTTACTTTTCTTTTTTCCATTTGGGAATATATTTTTGAAAATAAAGGGAAAGTTCTGCCTATAGGGAAAAATAGTCGAAATAAGAAAGACGGATAAATATTCCTTTTTCCTTTCTCTATACCTTTTACTATTTTCTTTGCGACAATTTTGGTTTTCTGAGTAGGAAAGGGTAGAGGGGTGTCGTCTTCACCGGTAGCTTTATTGAAGAAATCTGTACGGGTGGCGACCGGATAAACTGCTGTTAATTGAAGATTTTTAGATTGTTCATGCCTATATGTTTGTATGAAATGATGAAGTGCGGCTTTCGTAGAGCAGTAAAGTGAATATGCAGGTAATGAAACTAAACCTGCGCCCGATATTGTACAAACAAATGTAATTGACCTTTTTCCGTTTTCTGAAACAAGTTTCTCTAGAGAATAGATAGGAGAGAATACATTGAGATTATATATATATTCTATATGGTTCCAGTCAGGGATTTCTAATTTTTCGAGATAAGCAAAACCTGCGTTTGCTATGAATATGTCAATATGTCCACATGTTTTTTGTGCATACTCAAATACTTTGTCTACACCTTTTGCCGAACTCACATCACATCTAAGAGGATAAATCACATCTTCTATCAGAGGAATATCTTCTATATGGCGAGCAACTGCAATAATTTTTACATTTCTATAGGCGGAAAGAATATGGAGGACTTCCTTGCCTATGCCCGAAGATGCTCCGGTTATAATAATATTTTTCCCATTCAAATCCATTTATTCAACCATATTTACTTAATGCGACTAGTATCGATATAATAATGCTTACAATAAAGATAAATGTCGTGGACAACATTATGCTTAATAAAGCCTTTAATGTAGTAATAAACCAAGATCTATCCTTAAATAACAAAACCAGTACTATAATATTATATATGAAGGATAAAGAAAGTATAATATAATAAGTGGATGTAAAGTGTAGAAAATAATAAAGAGGATAGGCTATAAGCAGTAATAATATTTGTATCCCTGTTATATATGAATATATAATAATATGTTCGGGATAGTTATAGCCCTTTTTTCTGAATATAATATAAGAAGCAATCGCAGAGAATGGAATAAGAGAAAGCATGATTAATGAATAGTGGCTATATATCCAATCAATGATAACTTTGTTGATGTTTGCAACCTCTTGATGATTGCTTAATTCAAAAGTTATAATTTCATTCTCAGGATATAAATTAAAGAAATGCGCAACGAAAGTATATATCGTGCCGAGGATAATGACAAAGGCAAAAGGTTTGAAATGATTGACTCTTTTGCCGTTTAAATATTCACGGATTGTGACTCCCGGACGTATAAGGAGTTCTTTTGTGGTATACAGGATTCCTTTATCTATATGGAGAAGGCTATGTTGGATTTCATGAATAAAATAGTGCAGATTAATTCGGCCTGTTTTAGCAGATTGACCACAAAAACCACAATAATTATTATCTACCGGATTATTACAATTCTTGCAAATGCAGGATGATTCTTTATTCATATAACTTGTTTTAATCCATTGAATACAACACTCTTTTTTGTTTACTAATATCTCTGTATAATACTATAAAACTTTGGGAAGATTATATTCTACTATATAAGATAATTTATGTTTTTATCTTATCAAATCCCTCACCATAAACGCCTCTGACTGTGCTTTGTGATATAAATGCTTTTTCGTCGATACTTTTTATCAGTCTGAACATTTCCAATGCTTCAGTACGTTTTGCCAAAACCATAATTACTTTAGTAGGTTTTTGAGTATACCAACCCATGCCATCCAGTAGTGTGCATCCTCGGTGGAGTTCTTTGTTTATTGCATTAGCTATGGTTTCGTATTTGTCTGATATAATGAGTACTTGTACAGATTGACGAAATCCGTTTATGATCATATCTATCGAATAAGTCATAACACCCATAACAATCAGGCCGTATACTATTTTATTAAAATCCTGAAATACAAAATACGAACAAGATATGATGATAAAGTCACATAGTAGCATGCCTCGTCCAAATGCAATATTCTTGTATTTGTTGATTATCGCAACCACAATATCTGTTCCACCAGTACTACCATTGGCACTAAAGACCAATCCAATACCTGCGCCGCACATCATACCGCCTATTACACCCGAAAGAAGAGGTTCGTCAGCTATAATTGGTTTCTGTACAAGATAACTCACCAATGTAAGTAGACCTGTCAGTACAACTACTCCATAGATTGTTTTAACAAGAAACTTAAGACCGAGTATCTTAAGTGCAACAATCAGTAAAACGCAGTTGATGGCAAAATAAGTTTCTTGTAAAACAATTTTACCACTAGTAGCATATTCTATAAGGAGTCCTACTCCGGCAAGCCCACCGGTAACAATACCCCCTGGACGAATAAAACCAATCAGGCCAATGGCATATAAACTGAGTCCGATTGTTATGTTCAGATAATCTTTCCAATAAAATTCTTTAAGATATTTTTTTGGCATTGCTTCAATTCTTTTTAAAGCACTCATGTTTTCCCTTACAAAACTATGTTTACGATCTTCTTAGGTACAATAATTACTTTCTTAGGAGTTTTACCTTCCATCCATTTTTCGGAACTATGATGTGCCAGAACAGTTTTTTCTATTTCCTCATTTGGCGTATCTGCCGGGAATTCAATATTGAAACGAGCTTTTCCGTTGAATGATATTGTATAGTTGATAACATCTTCTACAAGATACTCTTCATTGAAAGCAGGCCATTCTGCATCACAAACAGATGTTGTATTACCTAGTGCATGCCATAGTTCCTCTGCTATAAATGGAGCGAATGGAGCAATTAGGATAATCAGGTCTTCCAAAACAGCTTTTTTACTACATTTGACCGAACTTAATTCATTTACACAGATCATAAATGCAGATATCGAGGTGTTGAATGAAAATCCTTCTATATCACTCGACACTTTCTTTATAAGTTTGTGAAGAGACTTCAATTCATCCTTAGTAGGTTCTTCGTCGGTTACTGCTAATGTATCTCCTTTGTAGAATAAATTCCATAATTTACGCAAGAAACGGTTTACGCCGTCAATACCGTTTGTATCCCAAGGTTTAGACTGTTCTAAAGGACCTAGAAACATCTCATACATACGTAATGTATCAGCCCCGTATTTATTAACTATATCGTCAGGGTTTACTACGTTGTGATACGATTTGGACATTTTTTCTACAGTCCATCCACATATATATTTTCCATCTTCCAGAACAAATTCTGCATTATTAAACTCGGGTCTCCATGCTCGAAACGCTTCTATATCCAAGATATCGTTACTTACAATATTAACGTCGACATGAAGTTCTGTCGTTTCATATTGATCTTTCAAATTATAAGAAACAAATTTATTAGATCCATTTATACGATAGACAAAATTACTGCGTCCTTGTATCATACCTTGATTGATAAGCTTTTTAAAAGGCTCATCTTCACAAGAAACCTCTATGTCGTATAAGAATTTATTCCAGAAACGGCTATAAATCAAGTGTCCTGTGGCATGTTCGGTACCACCGATATATAGATCCACATTACGCCAGTATTCGTCTTTTTCTTTCGATACCAACTCTTTATCATTATACGGATCCATGTAATGCAGATAATATGCGGATGATCCTGCAAATCCCGGCATAGTATTTAATTCGAGAGGAAAAACAGTCTTGTTATCTATCTTAGAAGTTTCTACCACTACATTATTTACAGTATCCCATGCCCATTTTGTTGCACGTCCTAGAGGCGGTTCACCTGTTTCGGTCGGCAGATATTTATCTACTTCCGGCAATTCCAATGGCAATTTATCCAGTGGCAGCATGTATGGTAATCCATTTTTGTAATAAACAGGAAATGGTTCACCCCAATATCGTTGGCGAGAGAATATAGCATCACGTAAACGATAGTTTACTTTTATTTGTCCAAGATTATTTTCTTTGATATACTGTCTAGCCCTTTCTATTGCATCTTTTACATTCAATCCATTTAAGAAACCGGAATTAATCATGATACCTTCTTTGGCGTCAAAACTTTCATTGGTTACATCACAACCTTCTATCAGTGGAATGATAGGCAGACCGAAATGTTTGGCAAAGGCATGGTCGCGACTATCATGTCCCGGAACGGCCATGATGGCTCCGGTTCCATATCCGGCAAGGACATAGTCTGATACCCAAATTGGAATTTCTTGTCCATTTAACGGGTTAATAGCATATGATCCTGTGAAGACACCGGATACCTTTTTATCCATTAGCCTTTCTCTTTCTGTACGGCGTTTTGTTGTATCCAGATAAGCATCCACTTCTGCTTTTTGGCCTGTTTTAGTCACTAGCTTCACATATTCGCTTTCAGGAGCAAGTACCATGAAGGTAACCCCAAATATTGTGTCGGCACGAGTTGTAAAGATATCGAAATCTATATCCGAGTCTTTTACCTTAAATTTCATTTCTGCACCTTCACTTCTCCCTATCCAGTTTCGCTGTGTTTCTTTGATCGAATCGCTCCAGTCTATTTTATCTAATCTATCAAGTAAGCGTTGTGCATAGGCGGATACACGTAAGCTCCATTGACGCATCAAACGCTGTTCCACAGGGTAGCCCCCACGTTCGGACAAACCATTGATAACTTCGTCGTTTGCCAATACAGTTCCGAGATCAGCACACCAGTTTACCGAAGTCTCACTCCTGTACGCTATGCGATAGTTAAGTAAGATTTCTTGTTTCTTCTCCTCGTTGTAAGATTTCCACTCTTCGGCTGTGAAGTGTAGCTCCTCACTGCAAGCGACATTCAACCCATCTGTTCCTACGTTTTCAAATGCTTCTATTAGTTCCGCTATGGGACGAGCTTGTTGTTCGTCATTACAATAGTAGCTATTAAACATTTGGATAAATGCCCATTGAGTCCAATGATAATATCTTGGATCGCAGGTTTGTATTTCTCTACTCCAATCAAAGGAGAATCCAATCTTATCTAATTGTTCGCGGTAACGGTTGATATTTTGAGCTGTAGTTACAGCCGGATGTTGTCCTGTTTGTATAGCATACTGTTCGGCAGGAAGGCCATAGGCATCATATCCCATTGGATGAAGGACATTAAAGCCTTTTAAACGTTTATATCGTGAAAATATATCAGAAGCGATATAGCCTAGCGGATGTCCGACATGTAGGCCCGCACCTGAAGGATAAGGAAACATATCGAGTACATAATATTTAGGTTTGTTTTTATCTTCTTTAACCTTATAGGTTTTGTTATCTATCCAGTATTGATGCCAGCGTTTTTCTATTTCCTTAAAATTGTATTCCATAACCAAATTCGTTGCATTTTTTATTGACGCAAAGATAGTTATTTCTTTAAATTAAAACGAATTAAAATCTATCCATTCTTAGGTAGATTCGCTGATGATTACACTAGTATCTGTCTGAATCCACAGCAATCTCAATAGCTATTGCTCCAGCTACAATGGTTGTGCCTAAAATGATATCTAGAGCCGTCGTGTTTGCTGGTTTTTCCAAGTAGAAGAAATCTCCTCTGTCAACCATTTCTGTAGGTAGATTATTCGGTGTAATAGAGCTTGTTTTTATTAGGTTAGACATGTAAAAGCTTTGCTCGAATATCATGGGTTTGTCAGGACTAGCATATATTGTAAGGTAGCTGCTAAATTGTAACGGGCTGTTAGATTCATCAAAGTCTATTCTTTTTATTCCTATGGCATCATTGTTTTTGTTGCCCATATATCCTTTCTTGAATGACTTTTTATTTATATTATCAAAATTCAAATCAAGTTTTAATGGTATATGACTAATCATTGTTTTGGGAGGTATGAATGTAGTATTTTGAGGCATATTCATACTTCCATCAAATCCTCCTTCGGAATAACTGGATGTTTGTCCGGGATATGTGCTGTAGCTATTGGTGAAGGTTTGGCTCTTACCTGAGAAACTAGCATTATTTCCTGAATATGAATATGCTACTTTGTTTATGATGAGGGCCGAACGCTGCCAGTCAATATATAGAGGCTTATCCAATTTGTTGAAAACTGTAATTTGTATTGGTGCGCTTTCACCTTTGAAGCAATAGGCTATCCAAAGGCTGTCCGTTTCAAGGAGAAAGTCTCCGTTGTCAACTTTTTCTACATATTTATTTTCAGTATTTAACGTAGAGTAGAAAAATGTAGAATTACAGGAAGGTAATAGTGCGATCAGGACGAAAGCTATATATATGACTCTTTTCATGATGTAAACTATTAAAGGTATTCTTATACAAGGATACGATTTTATTATGAGATATACAATTTTAGGCTATCAAAATAGTTGTCGGCTAAATAGTTAAAAGAGTCTTTATGTAAAGACAATAAAACCCTTTCTTTATGAAAGGGTTTGTATATCATTTAAAAGAAAAAGTAATATCTAATTGAGTTTAATTTCCACTTTTAGCCATACGTTTTCGTTCATTCTCATCTAAAAATATCTTGCGAAGGCGGATTGAATGAGGAGTTACCTCTACATACTCATCTTCTTTTATATATTCAAGCGCATCTTCAAGACTGAATATGATGGCAGGAGCAAGCTTCGCTTTGTCGTCAGTACCAGATGCTCTTACGTTTGTAAGCTTTTTTGACTTGGTTAGATTTACTACAAGATCTCCTTCCTTGCTATGTTCGCCTACAATTTGCCCCATGTATATATCTGTCTGTGGTTCAACAAAGAAATGACCACGATCTTGTAGTTTATCCAAGGCATAGGCATAGGCATTACCTGATTCACTTGCTATGATAGATCCATTGTTACGTTTTTCTATGTCACCTTTCCATGGTTGGAAATCTAAAAAGCGGTGAGCTATGACAGCTTCGCCGGCTGATAGGGTTAGGGCTGTATTGTTCAAGCCGATAATACCACGAGATGGGATTGTAAACTCAAGATAAACACGATCTTTTTTGCTACCCATCATAGTTAATTCACCACGGCGACGTGTCACTAAATCTATAATCTTACTAGAGTATTCTTCGGGTACATTAATAGTTAGTTGTTCAACTGGCTCGTGTTTGACGCCATCAATATCTTTGATAATGACCTTAGGTTGTCCGACTTGAAGTTCATATCCTTCTCTACGCATGGTTTCTATCAATACAGCTAAGTGAAGTATACCTCGACCAAAAACAACCCAACTATCTGCATTTTCTGTAAGTTCTACACGTAGAGCCAGATTACGGTCTAGTTCTCTCATTAGTCGGTCGTGAATATGGCGCGATGTCACATATTTACCATCTTTTCCAAAGAAAGGCGAATCGTTTATTGTGAAAAGCATCGACATTGTCGGCTCATCAATATCTATGGTTGGCAGTGGTTCTGGATTTTCAATGTCAGCTATTGAGTCCCCAATCTCAAAACCTTCTATTCCTATTAGAGCACATATATCTCCACATTGAACGCTTGGGACTTTTGTACGACCAAGGCCTTCGAAAGTATTGATTTCTTTTATTTTAGTTTTTGTAATGCTACCATCGCGTTTGCATAATGATACATCCATATTTTCTTTTATCTCACCCCTATGAACACGTCCTATGGCTATACGTCCAACATATTTGGAGTAGTCAAGAGATGTGATTAGCATTTGAGGAGAACCTTCTAGTATCTGTGGAGCCGGGATGTATTTGACTATTGCATCAAGCAAAGGTGTAATATCCTCTGTTGGTTTAGCCCAATTGTCAGACATCCATCCTTGTTTTGCCGACCCGTATATTGTAGGGAAATCCAGCTGCTCTTCAGAAGCATCGAGGCTGAACATCAGGTCGAAGACCATTTCGTGTACTTCGTCGGGACGGCAATTGGGCTTATCTACTTTGTTGATTACAACAATAGGTTTTAATCCCATTTGGATCGCTTTTTGAAGAACGAAGCGTGTTTGAGGCATTGGTCCTTCAAATGCGTCTACCAATAATAAACAGCCATCTGCCATGTTTAAGACGCGTTCTACTTCACCTCCGAAGTCGGCGTGTCCCGGTGTATCTATAATATTTATCTTAGTTCCTTTATAGTTGATTGAAACATTTTTGGATAGAATTGTTATCCCTCTTTCTCGTTCCAAGTCATTATTGTCGAGTATAAGTTCTCCGGTTGTTTGGTTGCCCCTGAATAGTTGCCCGGCAAGAAGCATCTTATCTACAATAGTTGTTTTGCCGTGGTCTACGTGCGCGATAATCGCAATGTTTCTAATATTTTGCATATATATAATTTGAGGGTGCAAAGATACAGTTTTTATATAAGAAAAAATCCATTTAGATCATCTAAATGGATTTAATTATTTTTCGTTAAGTATATTTATCCCATATAACCTCTAACTATTCCACGAGGTGAGTTTTTAACAAACTCTACAATAAATCTCATCTCATCTGTCTCTTCAAATTCTTTTTCTATTTTGTTTATAGCGTCAGAAAAATTGTATCCTGCTTGATATATTGTACGGTAGATTTCTTGTATCTCATTTATCTTTTCATTTGAAAATCCATTTCTTCTTAAACCGACTAGATTTACTCCGGAATAACATACCGGTTCACGACCAGCGATAATATAAGGGGGAATATCTTTTCCCAAGCGAGTGCCACCTTGAATCATTACATGTGCTCCAATGCGCGTAAACTGATGAACCAATGTTCCACCACTTAGAATCGCATGATGATCAACTTCAACTTCTCCAGCTAACTGGGTAGCATTTCCTACAATTACAAAGTCTTTCACAACGCAGTCATGAGCTATGTGGCTGTATGCCATTAGAAGGCAGTTGTTTCCAACGATAGTGTGTCCTTTGGAAGCTGTACCTCTGTTGATAGTTACGCATTCTCTTACGGATGTGTTGTCCCCTACAATTGCTAAACTGTCTTCTCCTTTAAATTTTAAGTCCTGAGGAACTCCACCAATGACAGCTCCCGGAGATATACGGCAGTTTTTCCCAACACGTGCCCCGTATCTAATATTAGCTCCGGACATAATAAGTGTCCCATCCCCAATCTCTACATTCTTATCTACAAAAGCAAATGGTTCAATTATTACATTTTCACCGAGCTTTGCTTCTGGATGAACATAAGCTTGATCAGATATATTTGACATGTTATACCAAATTTTATTATTTATTTTTTACTATTTGAGCTGTAAATTCAGCTTCAGATACAAGTTTCTCTCCGATAAAAGCATATCCTTTCATAATAGCAATGCCTCGTCTTATCTCCGAAATCATATTTAGGCGAAAGATCAATGTGTCGCCGGGTACAACCTTGCTTCTAAACTTAACATTATCTATTTTTAGAAAATAGGTTGAATATCTTTCAGGTTCTTCTACTTGAGAAAGAACGAGTAGTCCCCCGATCTGTGCCATAGCTTCTACTTGAAGAACGCCAGGCATTACAGGCTCTTGTGGAAAGTGTCCTTGAAAGTAAGGTTCATTCACCGATATATTCTTTACACCCACGATATGTTTCTGTCCAACCTCGATTATTTTGTCGACCATCAAAAATGGATATCTATGGGGAAGAAGCTCTTTGATCTTGTTTATATCAAATATGGCTTCTTTGTTTGGATTATATATAGGAGGCTGCACTTCGTTTAGTTTTATCTGTTTACGTACTAAACGTGCTAATTTGTTATTTATTTTATGTCCCGGACGAGTTGCTATAATGCGTCCTTTTATCGGTTTTCCTATAAGCGCTATATCTCCGATGATATCAAGTAGCTTGTGTCTAGCCGGTTCGTTAGGGTATTGTATCTGTTTATTATTCAAATAACCTAATTCAGATGCGTCTTTATGAGGAACACCAAGCAGGTCGGCTAAGCTATCTAATTCTGGTTGTGATATTTGTCGTTCGTAGATTACAATTGCGTTGTCTAAATCTCCTCCTTTAATCAAACCAGCGTCGCGAAGTTTTTGTATTTCACGAACAAAAACGAATGTACGAGAACTGGCTATATCTTTTACGAAATTATCCAAGTTTTCAAGCGATGCCGACTGATTTGGAATATATTTAGATTCGAACTCGATAAATGAGTTGATGCAGAAGCGATCGTCAGGAAGTAGAGTTAGTTTTGATCCTGTCTCTTCATCTATTACCTCCATTTTTTGACGAACAACAAAATAATCTCTCTCTTCACTTTGTTCGACAATACCGGTTTCATTTATTGCTTCGACATATTTTATCGAACTACCATCCAAAATTGGAAATTCCGGGGCGTTAACTTCTATCAGGCAATTGTCTACCCTTAAAGCATAAAGAGCAGCCATAGCATGCTCGATAGTACTTATCTGTATATTGTCTTTGATAAGAACCGTTCCACGTTGAGTATTTCCAACATTTTCGGCTAGTGCTTCTATTATAGGTTGGTCTTCAAGATCCACTCTCTTAATTTTGTACCCATGGTTTTCTGGAGCCGGGCAAAATGTGATAGTTATAGGAAGTCCTGTATGCAACCCTTTTCCTTCTAATGTGAAACTGTTTTTAAGCGTATGTTGCTTGCTCATTATTCAATAATAAATGGTTCTTATTTGTTTTGATTAGATTTTAATTCGGCTACTTCTTTCTGTAGTTGTGCTAATTGTTTATACATGTCGGGTAGTTTAGGAAATGTAACACTGGATTTGAAAAAATCTCGAACCGGAATAGCCGGCGATCCTATTATTTTCGAATCGGGCTTTATATTGCTTATAATTCCGGATTGAGCTCCGATATTAGCATTGTCGCCAATTGTTATATGTCCACCTAATCCAACTTGTCCACCAATCATACAATTTTTACCTACTTTTGTAGAGCCTGATACGCCTACTTGTGCAGCCATAACGGTATTCTCCCCAATTTCGACATTGTGAGCTATTTGTATGAGATTGTCAAGTTTGACACCTTTATGTATAATTGTGGCATCCATGACGGCGCAGTCGATAGTAGTATTTGCTCCTATCTCAACATCGTCCTCTATAATTGCAATGCCCATTTGAGGTATTTTCTTATAGACTCCGTTTTCAGGAGCAAAACCGAATCCATCACTTCCTATAACAGCACCAGAATGTATAATGCAATTATTACCGATTATAGACCCAGCATATATTTTTACACCCGGATATATAACGGTGTTTTCGCCAATATTTACATCATCTCCTATATAGACCTGTGGATATATTTGTGATTGTTTACCTATTGTTACATTATCAGCGACATAGGCAAAAGCGCCTATATATACATTTTCGCCTATTGAAGCGCTCGAAGCTACAAAAGACATCGGCTCTATTCCGTTTTTTTTAGGCTTGGTCTTTTCTACCATATCTAATAATATGGCTAATGAGGCATAAGCGTTAAAACAGCGTATAAGCGTTGCCTTTATAGGTTGTTCGGCAACAAAATCGTTGTTTACAAGAACAATGCTAGCTTTGGTTGTATAAATATGATGGGTGTATTTGGGGTTAGCTAAAAAAGTTAAAGTCCCGGGTCTACCCTCTTCTATCTTGGAAAAATTATTTACCACAACAGAAGAATCCCCTTCAATTGTCCCATTTAATACTGTAGCAATTTGCTCTGCAGTGAAGGATATTTGCATAAAAAAATATTCAAAAATATTTAGCGTCCCGTTGAGAGATGCGAAATAAATAATAATTTTCCAAATATATGACTTTTATACTTAAAAAAACGGTTGTAGAAGGTGAAATATTATTTATTTATTCGATCTTTCCATAAAAGCTAATGGCTTGCCTGCTGTTATCTTGCACAGATAGAGTCGTATATCCGCTGTCTCCTACAATCAGCCTGAGCTTGTATTTTTTTACCCCGTCTTTAGTTTCTATGTCGACATTCCATACACCTTTTTTCTTATCTGAAATTGTGTATACAAAATCGGTACAGACAAATTTTATGCCTCCTTCGTCTGTCGGAGATGGAGCTACATATGCACGCCCAAAATAAGGTAAGTACGAATTAATCGTATCTTTTGATACTTTCAAAGAATAAGAATAATTTAGATGTATAGATTTACCTCCCATTGGGATAGCTGTGCTGGGTATAAATGTATAGTTTTGAGATTCTAGTTTTTGAGTAATATCGTTTATTATCTCTTGTTTAGTTAAACTATCTCCCGACTTACAACCAAGAAGTAATATTGAGATAGATATAAATATAAATATAGTCTTGATCTTCATTTTAGTATCCTCCCTTTTCTGTTTTATTTATTAATAGAACGTGCTATCTCCTGTAAATGTTTTATTTATAAAAATAAAAAAGGTGAAAGGCAAATAGTAATATAAACCATAATAGAAATGTAAAAGAAAATTACGGTGATCTTTCTCTCGGCAAGAGCAAAGAAGTGAGATAATAAAAGTGAACCCGTACTTAATGCGATGAAGATATTTAACATTGGTTGAATATTCAAAAACAAGTATGCTAATATACTAAACACGACTAGAGTAGATAATAATCTTAGATATGCACGTGTCTTGATTTTGTCTTTATGTCGATTGATATAATTATCAGTGAAAATTACGGCCAGTAGTATGATTGATAACCCAAAGATAATCCAATGTGTAATATCCAGATTCATAGATGGTATATGCACTAGTTGTTGCAAGCTAAGAGACGTAAAAGGCCTAAGAAATGTATCTAAATTATCGGTGAAAATATAAAATGAAAACGCCGGAATATATAAAATAAAAATACCTAATAATGATGCGAGGAACGCTTTGAAATTCATACACCTCATCATAGCCAATGCAACCCATAGAAAAGGGAAATATATCAAGAGACTAGATGTAAAGAAACTTCCTAAAGTGAGTATGAAACTAGTTCCGAATGCAGCTCTTTGTTTATAACTGTCGTTGTAGGATATAAAAAGCATGGATATTATTAGTAGGCACAGGAGTGTACTTATATATTCCGCTGACATGTTGATAAATATTGGGTGACAGCTAAATAGTAATATTGCCATAGCAGGAGGTAATATCGTTTTCCTCCTTATTAATACATGTGTTGTGTTTATGTTTGCGCAGATAAGAGCTAGCCCAATAGTAAATATCCCGCTACAAATAATGGAAGTCGCACGGTTATTGAAAAAAGGAGAAAGAATATCCCATATATATCCGCTTGTTGTATCTGTTTCAATAGAATTGAAATTCAGATAATATACAAAACGGATAATAATAGAAAAAAGAATAGCAAAAATTAGAATGCCATTTCCTTCTACAACATTCTTCTTATAAGACTTAGGTATTGCTGCCATTTATTTCAGATCGAAACCGATATCTTTTCTAAAGTATTTTTTGTCAAAGGATATTTTCTCTGCGTTTTTATAGGAGGTAGCAAGAGCTTCTTCCTTAGTACTTCCATACGAACTAACTGCTATAACACGGCCACCACATGTCAATATTTTGTTTTCTGAAATCTTTGTGCCTGCATGAAATACAATACTGTCGTCAACCAGATTTAATCCTGTAATCTCCTTATTCTTTTCGTAATCACCCGGATATCCACCCGAAACCATCATTATGGTTGTAGCATAGCGAGTGTCTATTTCCATTTTCTTTTCGCCTAAAGTCTTATTCGCAACACCCTCAAGTAGTGATACAAAATCAGATTTGATGCGTAGCATAACAACCTCTGTTTCCGGATCACCCATTCGAACATTGTATTCTATAACCATGGGTTCCCCTTTCACTTCTATCAAGCCAAGGAAGATAAAGCCTTTATATATTATATTGTCCTTTTTTAGTCCTTCTACGGTAGGAATAACAATTCTGTCCTCTACTTTCTTCATGAATATGTCATCGGCAAAAGAAACAGGAGATACGGCACCCATTCCTCCTGTGTTTAGTCCGGTATCACCTTCGCCAATGCGTTTATAGTCTTTTGCTACTGGCAGTATTTTATAGGAGTCTCCATCTGTAAGGACAAATACAGAGCACTCTAATCCAGATAAAAATTCCTCGATGACTACAGTTTTGCTAGCTTCGCCAAACATGCCGCTAAGCATTTCTTTCAATTCTTTTTTTGCTTCATCTATGTCATTTATGATGAGCACTCCTTTTCCGGCAGCAAGTCCGTCAGCTTTTAATACATATGGAGCTTCCAAAGTTTCCAGAAATTGGCAAGCATCGTTAAGTTCGTTTAGTGTAAAGCTTTTATAACGAGCTGTAGGTATGTTGTGGCGCAACATAAATTGCTTGCCAAAATCTTTACTACCTTCTAATTTAGCTGCCTCTTCAGACGGCCCGATCACAGGGATATTCTTGATTTCTGCGTCATTGGCGAAGTAGTCATATATTCCTTTAACTAAAGGTTCTTCAGGACCTACTACAACCATGTTGATGTCACTATTCAGAACAAATTGTTTGATCGCAGGAAAATCCGTTATTGATAGACTAACGTTTTTTGCAATCAAATCAGTTCCGGCGTTTCCCGGCGCTACATAGAGATTTTTTACTTTTTCGCTTTGTAATATTTTCCATGCAAGTGCGTTTTCACGGCCTCCGCTGCCTAGTAATAGTATATTCATAAATGATTGTTATATAGTATGACCTTAATTCTTTGAAAAGCAAAGATACATGATTATTTTCTTAACATGAAAAACAGAAATATTTATTGTAAGTTTACACCCCGAAAAAATAAAAATACGATGCAAGAGGAAAAAGGAATATTTAAACGGACAGAACTATTGCTTGGTAATAAATTGATGGAAAAAATTGCCAGCAAACGGATCATCCTGTTTGGAGTAGGTGGAGTAGGTAGTTGGTGTGCCGAAAGCCTTGTTCGAACAGGTGTAAAATATCTTACAATTGTTGATTCGGATTTTGTTTGTGAGACTAATATCAACCGGCAGTTAATGGCGACAACTAAAACAGTAGGACAAAGAAAAGTCGACGTTTTAAAGTCTCGTTTATTAGATATTAATCCCGATGTTGAAATAATAGCAATCGCCGGAGTATATAGTGAGGAGAATTCCGCCTCTTTTCAGTTAGAAAATTACGACTATATCATCGATGCTATTGACAGCCTTAAGCATAAGGTTAATCTGTTGTTAACGGCAACTCGAACAAAGGCAAAGGTTTTTTCTTCTATGGGAGCTGCTTTGAAGATGGATCCGACTAGGATTAAGACCGCTGAATTTTGGAAAGTGAAAGGTTGTCCGCTAGGTGCTGCTTTGCGTAGGAAAATGAAACAAGGAATGAAACCTTCTAAGAAAATTATGTGCGTATATAGTGATGAGGTACTTGAAAATAGAGGATTCAAATATGAAAATGATGAATCTAAAAGCTCCCAATTACTCAAACAGGATAATCCGAGTGTCAAGGCACAGACCAACGGAACTTTAGTGCATATAACAGCGACCTTTGGTCTTAGATTGGCTGGTTTGATTATACAGGATATTTGTAAAGAATCATAATTTTTATAATCAAAGCCAAAAATATTCTCATTCATTTTTTTAATAATAATTAATACGTCGAAGGTTTTTGTATTTTTGTAATAATCTTAATTTAAAACGAAGGTTTATGAATGAACTAATTATTGATTATAGCGGCATTTCTAAAATAAGAAAAATAGTAAATGTTATGACCGGCGCTTTTCTTGCAGGCTTTACCCTTTATTTTTGCATAACGGAAGGCATAGCTAATCGCTACGGAATATTGTTTTTCTGCGCTATGGCAGGTTTTATCTTGTCTGTTATATTATTGTTAAGTAATACTTTGTGGTTGCCAGGACCTCTATTAAAGATAGACTCGAATATAATTGCCGTTAATTTACCAAAACAAGGGAAAGTTGCTTTCGATTGGACAAGTGTAAGTCGTGTCAACATAGGTGTAAGCTATATAGTCTTTTTAGTTAATGGAGAGAAGAGGCAGCGAAAGTTAGACCTATCGGTTCTTATTTATGATGATGTGAAAAACGTAAAGGCGAAAATTGTAGAAATGTGTGAATATAAAAATATCCCATATCAAAACGATTGATTCGTAAATAAACTGTGATATAAGAAGGCTGTCTCTATGACGGCTTTTTCTTTATAAGAAAATAATGTAGTTTTGTAGCTTAGAGGTCTTATGTCTTTTGTTACTTTTGTATATTTATAATAGGAGTAAGACAATATAAAGTAGTGTTTAATTTGTAGAAATCATTTTTAACCGATAAAAAACTATCAAGTGAAAACTGAAAATGAAGAAAAGGTGAGTGGGCTACCCGAAAATGCCTTCCGAGAACTGAAACCGGGCGAGGAATATAGGCCTATTATGTCGCCCGAAAAGCAATATAAAGAAGTAACCCCTTGGTCGGTAATTTGGGGATTGTTGATGGCAGTGCTTTTTAGTGCCGCTGCTGCTTATTTGGGATTGAAGGTTGGTCAGGTTTTTGAGGCGGCTATTCCTATAGCCATTATAGCTGTAGGCTTGTCTAGTGCAACCAAACGGAAAAATGCTTTGGGTGAGAATGTTATTATCCAGTCGATAGGTGCCAGTAGCGGTGTTATTGTAGCCGGAGCTATTTTTACCCTACCTGCATTGTATATTTTACAGTCTAAATATCCTGAAATTTCAGTCGATTTTTTTCAGGTGTTTTTTAGTTCTTTATTAGGAGGAATACTTGGTATTTTGTTCCTCATTCCATTCCGTAAGTATTTTGTATCCGATATGCATGGTAAATATCCATTTCCGGAGGCCACTGCTACTACACAGGTTCTGGTGTCTGGTGAAAAAGGAGGAGATCAGGCAAAACCTCTTATTTTGGCCGGCCTTATCGGGGGGCTTTACGATTTCGTTGTAGCAACTTTCGGTGCATGGGCCGAAACATTTACTACACGAGTTTTGCCTTTCGGAGCAGAAATAGCAGATAAGGCAAAACTTGTATTTAAGGTAAATGTTGGAGCAGCCGTTTTGGGATTGGGATATATAATCGGATTGAAATATGCTGCTATTATCTGTGCGGGATCGGCTTTGGTTTGGTTTGTAATAGTACCAGCTTTACCCTTTTTAGGGGAATCGGCTTTGCAGATGCTGAATCCTACTTTTGTGGGAGATATTTCTGCAATGGCTCCCGAGGCTATTTTTACAACTTTTGCCCGTCATATTGGTATCGGAGGTATTGCTATGGCTGGAATTATAGGTATTGTAAAGTCTTGGGGCATTATAAAAAGTGCAGTTGGTTTAGCCTCGAAAGAACTTAGAGGGGTGGCTTCAGATACTAAACAGATAAATAAACGCACGCAGAGAGATTTGCCAATGAAGATTATATCGATTGGTGTGATTGTTGCTCTTATTGTAACATTCCTATTCTTCTACTTTGGTGTAATTCATAATTTATTCCATGCTATCATCGGTATTTTGGTTGTAGCTATTATTGCATTCTTATTCACTACTGTAGCAGCAAATGCTATTGCAATAGTCGGAACTAATCCTGTTTCAGGTATGACGTTAATGACGTTGATTCTTGCGTCGGTTGTTATGGTTGCGGTAGGGCTTAAAGGTACTTCAGGTATGGTGGCTGCACTTATAATAGGTGGTGTGGTTTGTACTGCACTTTCTATGGCAGGAGGCTTTATTACCGACCTTAAAATAGGTTATTGGGCAGGAACAACACCGGCAAAACAAGAGTCGTGGAAGTTTTTGGGGACGTTGGTTTCTGCAGCAACAGTAGGTGGAGTAATACTTATTTTGAATAAAACATACGGATTTACGGGTGACAATGCTTTGGTTGCACCACAAGCGAATGCGATGGCTGCTGTTATCGAGCCTCTTATGATGGGAGCCGGGGCTCCTTGGATATTGTATGCAATAGGGGCATTGTTAGCTCTACTGCTTACTTTCTTGCGAGTGCCTGCATTGGCTTTTGCTTTGGGGATGTTCATTCCCATGGAGTTGAACGCACCTCTGTTAATTGGAGGAGCTGTCAATTGGTATGTGGGCAGTCGAAGTAAAGATGAGGCTTTGAATTCGGCTCGTTTGGAGAAAGGTACATTGCTTGCTTCCGGATTTATAGCAGGTGGTGCATTGATGGGAGTTGTTAGTGCTGCCATGCGCTTCGGTGGTATTAACTTAGTAAATGAAGAGTGGGCGAGTGGTACTTTTGCCGAAGTCTTGGCTTTGGTAATGTATGTTATTATAATATATTATTTAGGGTATTCATCATTGAAAGCGAAAAAAGATAGATTGTAATATATTCAAATAATATAGTAAAAGGCGGGGCGATAGCTCCGTCTTTTTTTATTATTATATATAATCGCAATTGTTAAAATTTAATGTTAAAAACATTTTGTTATGTTGATTAAAAGCTCTACCTTTAATATTATATTGTTTGATTCATTTTATTCATCCAATATTTTGAAGGCAAAGCACAATTGGGAAAGGGAACGGATGGACACTTTAAATAAAAATTATTGAAGCAATAAATAGAGCCAATTAATAATTATCATACTCGATTTGTAAAACTTGTATACGACAAGTTTTATAGGAATGTCTTTTTTGTGTAATATAACAAGAACATAAAAGGCTGATAAAATTCAGATCTATTTGTTTGATTCGTTTTTGTTTTAAAATAAATTATTTAACGATTTTGTACAATCATCAAATGAGTTCGAAATGAAAAAGATTTTTTATCTGTTATTTCTTATTTTTTCTTCTGTGGGAAACCTTTATTCAGATAATATAGCTTCTAAATGGATAACAGTATCCGATGCTGATGTAAATTCAGCTAATAAATGGGTATGCTTTCGGAAGGATATTTCTATAAATAATGTACCTGGGAAGGTTATGACTAAAATAGCCGTTGATAGCAAATATTGGCTTTGGGTTAATGGAAAGATGGTTATTTTTGAAGGTGGACTGAAAAGAGGTCCTAATCCACAGGATACATACTATGATGAAATAGATTTAGCCCCTTTTCTGAAAAAAGGTAAGAATGAAATTGCTGTACTTTTATGGCATTTTGGAAAAGACGGCTTTTCACATAAAAATAGCGGTAAAGCTGGATTTATAATGCATTCTGGGCAAGATGGAATTAATTTGTCGACAGATCATTCATGGTTATGTAAAATGCATCCCGCTTATGCCAATACAGAAGCTCCTTTTCCTAATTATCGTTTACCCGAATCTAATATCCGATACGATGCAAATAAAGAAATGATAGACTGGCAAACGGCAGATTGTGAAAAGATATATGGTTTTACAAATGCAGTCGAGATTGGTAGTTGGGGAAGCGCACCTTGGAATAATTTAGTAAAAAGACCTATTCCTTTCTGGAAAGATTTTGGTGTGAAATCTGTAGGTCAACTTCAACGAATAAAAGGTAACACCTCTGATACTATAATAGGTACATTGCCCTATAATATGCAAATGACTCCTATCTTAGAAATTGTAGATTCTAAGGGTGGAGAATTGATATCCATTTGTACAGATCATCTGCACGGAGGAAGTGAAACAAATTTGAGGGCGGAGTATATAACAAAACAAGGCAAACAGGAATATGAGTCGTTAGGTTGGTTAAATGGTCAGAAAATATATCTGGTGGTTCCGTCTCATATACAGGTCAATAGTTTAAAATATAGAGAAACTGGTTACAATGCATCACCTCAGGGTGCTTTTACCTGTGAAGATGACTTCTTTATGCGTTTTTGGAACAAAGCATTACGTACTATTTATATAAATATGCGTGATACTTATTTCGATTGTCCTGACCGTGAACGGGCACAATGGTGGGGCGATGTGGTTATGCTTATGGGGGAGAGTTTCTATACCTATTCTGAATCCACACACCTTTTAATGAAAAAAGCAATAAAAGAACTGGTTGGTTGGCAAAAGCCCGATGGAGTTTTGTACTCGCCTATACCTTCAGGAAATTATGATCAAGAATTACCAGGGCAGATGCTCGCCAGTATTGGTTATTATGGCTTTTGGAACTATTATATGAATACGGGAGATTTAGAGACAATAAAAGAAGTATATCCGGCCGTGAAAAAATACTTGTCTTTATGGAGCCTAGACAGAACTGGCCTTACTGCTTATCGAGAAGGAGGTTGGGCCTGGGGTGATTGGGGCAATAATCGGGATATGCGTTTAATTTTTGCAGGATGGCATTATTTAGCACTTAAGGGAGCTGCATTGATGGCCGATAAATTAGGATATATTGACGATGCCAGTAATTATAGAGCTATCATGGGGAAGGTATCCGGAGGTTATAATGCTTGTTGGGATGGAACTGCGTATAGGCATCCAGAGTATAAAGGAAAGACAGACGATCGAGTACAGGCGCTTGCGGTAATATCAGGAATAGCAAATCACCTGAAGTATTCCGAAATATCAAAAGTTTTTAGAACCGAGTTTCACGCTAGTCCATATATGGAAAAATATGTAATGGAAGCTCTCTTCATTATGGGTGAAGGTGATTATGGATTGGAAAGGATGAAAAAAAGGTTTTCACCTATGGTAAATAATATTGATTATACAACACTTTTTGAAGGTTGGGAAGTCGGCGGTTTTGGCGGTGGAACGGTAAATCATGCATGGAGTGGTGGCGCACTTACTGTTATAAGTCAATATCTTTGTGGTATATATCCTCTCGAACCAGGCTATAAAGTATTTAAAGTAGAACCATGTCTTACCGCATTAAAGAGTGTGTCTCTTACTATTCCTTCTGTGAAAGGTGAAATTAAGTCGAGCTATACATATTCTGAAAAAGGTTTTACATTAAATATCACCGTACCACGTGGAACTAAAGGGATTATCTATTTGCCGGAAGATCGAGATTGGTCGGTTTCAATTAATAAAAAGCCTCTGGATGAAAAACAATATAGTCCCGATCCTGCTTATAAGCATAAAACAAAACAGACATTATCTCTGTCTCAGGGAAATTATATAATTACAATGAAAAAATAGAGAGGTTGGAAATGATATTTTAAGGGACGTAATTTCTTTATATCTTTGTTTTGGATAAAGAAACAATACTATACTATGATTACAGTAACAGTCGAAGAAAGACATTTGATAGAAGAAATAATAGCAAAAAATACGATTTGTTATGTGGGGATGATAGATCCTGATGGTATGCCTTATGTGATTCCTATGAATTTTGGTTATCAAGATGATATTATCTATTTACATTCGGCCCAAGAAGGTGGAAGTATAGAAGCTTTGGAAAAGAATTCGAATGTTTGCATCACCTTTTGTACAGAACCTATTCTAACATATCAAAACAAAGAAGTAGCCTGTAGTTACCGAATGAAAGGTGCAAGTATTATATGCCGGGGAAATGTAGTCTTTGAAGAAGATTTTGATGAAAAAGTAAAGGCTTTAAATATTATAATGAAACAATATACAGAAAGAGTTTTCACTTATTCTGTTCCTGCTGTAAATAATGTTAGGGTATGGAAAGTGGAAATGAGTTCTGTTTCTACGAAGGTTTTTGGAGTTCCGCACCCTAATTCCCGTAATTATAAAGATAAACTGGAATTTTAGAATTTCTTAAGAGCTAGCCTGAGCTTTATTGACTTAATCTTAATAAAATTCAGGCTAGCACTTATTATTTAAAGCAACTTGCTTTCTGCCAGATATTTCCATAATGGCGCTGCTTGAACAGCTTGTTTTATACCGTCCTTGAATAAAGTTTCTTTTAGTTCTTCTAAAGTTAGCAGGTGAACAGATATATCTTCTGTTGTTTCAAGGTTTTGTTCCGACACTTTTTCAACATCGGTAGCCAAAAAACAATATGTTGTATTGGTGTGAGTTCCCGGATTCACAGATAACTCTGCATATTTGACCCAATTTCCATTTCCATAACCAGACTCTTCTAGCAATTCTCTTTGAGCCGAAACAAGAGGAGACGGATCATAGTTTTCTACTACTCCTGCACATAATTCCATTGCAGAATAACCTAGCCCATGTCTGTACTGACGAATGAGCACAAATTCTTTTTCTTTGGTTATGGCAATGATATTTACCCAATTGGGATAGTCTAATAAATAATAATCCGGAATTTCATTTCCATTTGGTAGTTTTATATGCTCTCGTCTTACTGTAAGCCAAGGTTCTTGAAAAATATATTCGCTTTTCAATACTTTCCATGCCTTATCATCTTGTCTTTTGTTCATAATAGTATTTATAAAAAATCTTTTCTGATTGGATTGAATGTGTCGATAATAGTTCCCGATTCTAGGCAGATAACGCCATGTTTAATATTAGATGGGACAAAAAAGGCATCACCGGTTTTTAAAATTTCTTTTTTCTCATTTATAGAGACTTCAAAGGTGCCACTTTCTATATACGATGATTGTACATGGGGATGGCTATGTATCTCGCCAATACTGCTTTTTATGAATGATACTTTTACTAGCATTAGGCTTTTGTCGTACCCTAATATTTGACGAGTAATCCCTTCTCCGACAGATTCGGATTCAATATCTTTTTGGAAGATGAAAATATTACTTTGATTCATATTTGATCATTATTTTTCGAGTATGATTACATTCATAAAAACATTTTTCAATGGTTTGTCTTTTTCGTTAGTTTTTACATTCTCTATTTTTTCAACGATATCCATCCCTTCTATCACCTCTCCGAATACTGTATATTCATTATCTAGATGTGGTGCACCTCCTCTGGTTTTATAAAACTCACGTTGCTCTTCCGTGTATAATATTTCTGATTTTCGTTCATTAGCTTCTGTTTCGGCTAATTTTTGCCACTGGCTTCTCAATTCAGTAATTCCGGCTCTGTTTCCTTCTTTATACAAAGCTTTTATAGTGTCCATGTTCGAGGATTGTAAGTCATTATATATACTTTGCTTAAGCCTCTCGAATCTTTGTTTTTCTATTTCGTTTAGTTTGTCATCAAATTTAAGTTCGCCTGTAACAATATAGAATTGCGATGCATCCGATGCTTTTGTCGGATTCTCGGCATTACCCCAGCGTGCGGCGGCCAATGCTCCTCGTTTGTGAAAAAACAGAGGGAATTTAATTTCGGCAGGAATTGTATTACCCATTATTGTGTCTTCTTGCGACGACATATCAGGATTATTTCTAGTCTTAGGATCTCCACCTTGTATCATAAAGTCTTTTATAATACGATGGAATGTCAAATCTTTATAAAAACCTTCTTCTGCCAATTTCAAGAAATTATCCCTATGAATAGGTGTTTCGTTGTAGAGTTTGATCTTTATATTTCCGTAGCTGGTTTGTACAACTACAATAGGTTCTTTGGGTTTGCTACTGCACATAGTTATGGTTGATAATGTTAGGAGGATTAGTATATATTTTTTCATTTTGTTTTAAAATAAAAAGAAAGGGTATGTTTTTAGAATAAATTATAGTAATACGTACGCGGATTATCCATCGTGTTTGAAATATCGAAGCCTGATTCTTTAGCTTTTTGTAATAAATCGATCTGACTGTCGAACATTTCTATTTGCTTAGAGTTGAAATCAAATAATATATATTTAATTTCTTTACTGGTTTTTCCTTCTGTTTTTGCTAAAAGATGATTTTTATCAAAGGCAAAAGACGTGATTCCAGATATTATAACTTTAGAATTATTTACTTCTGTTGCGATATTACTTATACCACTCTCATCCTTTAAGGAGCCATACTTCATTTCGTCTATCATCACCATCGAATATGGATATACCAACGGTATGCGATAGCTATCGCGGAAACCTCCATAAGTAAAAAATGTTTCAGGGATAATAGAGTCGATAGGTTGCATTATTCTAAGGCTATCCATGTATGGAGTATCATTGAAGTGTATTGATAAGGATTCAGAAAGGACTTCTATTGCTTGGTCTCGAATTTCGGGAGCTTTCTTAATTACTGTATTTACACCTTTGTAAATTAAATATCCTCCACTTAATAACGCTAGGATGAAAAATAGTATAGCTATCAGACATCCTGTATCTCTACTCTTTTTGTTATTCCATTTTATTAACGACCATATTACAGTCCCTGTAACTATTAATACTGATAAGAAAATAAAGATGATGATAAGTAGACTTTGTATCATATTTTGATAATATATTTTTATCCTTGATCTATTGCAAAAATAGTTAATACTTATCAGACAGTATCTTTTTGCTGTTATAAAATATGATTAGGAATATTTGGTTTTCATTATTTAGTAAAATATGCTAGATTTGCATAGAATAAAATATAGCGAGTCGATACTGCTTACAAAATAAATAAGGTTGCTGTACACTTACTAAAATAAATTATGATAAAATACAATAGAATACTCCTGAAACTGAGTGGTGAGTCACTAATGGGTAATCAACAATACGGAATCGATGTGACCCGTCTGAATGCGTATGCTGAACAAATTAAAGCTGTAGCTGATATGGGGGTTCAAATAAGTATTGTTATCGGAGGAGGTAATATCTTCCGTGGCTTAAGTGGTGCCTCTAAAGGATATGATAGAGTGAAAGGTGATCAGATGGGTATGTTAGCTACCGTTATAAATAGTCTGGCTTTAAGTTCAGCATTCGTTGCTATTGGGCAAAAAGCCCGCGTACTAACAGCTATAAGAATGGAACCTATCGGTGAAATTTATAGCAAATGGAAGGCAATAGAGTCTATGCAGAACGGAGAAGTTGTTATTTTATCGTGTGGAACAGGTAATCCTTTTTTTACAACAGATACAGGCTCTTCACTTCGCGGTATAGAAATAGAAGCCGATGTTATGCTTAAAGGAACCCGTGTGGATGGTGTTTATACCGCAGATCCGGAGAAAGACCCTTCAGCGACCAAATTTGATCGTATATCTTACGATGAGGTATATAATCGTGGCTTGAAAGTGATGGATATGACAGCTACCGTAATGTGTAAAGAAAATAATCTGCCTATAGTCGTTTTTGATATGGATACTCCTGGAAATCTGGAAAAACTAATAAAAGGCGAAAATATAGGTACATATGTACATGCGTAATTAAAGAAAATCAAATATAAATATACTTATATGCCAGTAGACTTAAAACAAATAGGACAAAAAGCAGAAGAGAAGATGCAGGCTTCTGTTGAGTTTCTGGATGAAACATTGTCTCGTATTCGTGCAGGAAAAGCGAACCCTCATATTCTCGACGGTATTAAGCTTGAATATTATGGTACACTGACTCCGCTCAGTGGCGTTGCATCAATCAATACCCCCGATGCTCGAACTATTATTGTTCAGCCATGGGAGAAGCAAATGCTGAAAGAAGTAGAAAAAGCTATTTTAAATTCTGATGTAGGTATCACTCCCGATAATAATGGAGAGGTTATACGCCTTTCTATACCTCCATTAACAGAAGAGCGCCGTAAAAATCTTGTTAAGCAGGCAAAACAAGAAGCGGAAGATGCTAAAGTAAGTATACGTAATGCCCGTCGCGATGCTATTGACTCTATCAAAAAAGCGGTGAAAGAGGGTGTTGGCGAGGATCTTGGAAAAGATGCGGAAAATGATATGCAAAAACTTCATGATAAGTACATCAAAAAGATAGATGATGTCTTCATTATAAAGGAAAAAGAAATATTGACAGTCTAAATGTGCCAATAGACTAAAGTGCCAATATGTCAATAATAAGTTTTTATATTGGCACATTGGCATATTTTATTGGTGAGATGATTATATGAAGCATGGTCTTGTTATAAAAAATACAGGTAGTTGGTATCTTGTTCGTACAGACGATGGGCTGAATATCGAATGTAAGATAAAAGGGAATTTTCGTTTAAAGGGAATTCGAAGCACTAATCCCATAGCTGTGGGAGACAGGGTTGCTATTGTTGAAAACAATGAAGGTACAGCCTTGATCTCTGAAATAGAGGATCGGAAGAACTATATAGTTCGTCGTTCGTCAAATCTATCTAAGCAATCTCATATCTTAGCTGCCAACTTAGACCTTTGCTTTCTTATAGTTACAGTGAATAATCCTGTTACCTCGACTGTGTTTATAGATCGTTTTTTAGCTTCGGCAGAAGCCTATCGCGTACCTGTAAATTTGATTTTTAATAAAACAGATATTTACACAGAAGATGAAACTGAATATATGGATGCTCTGGTAGGTCTGTATGATAATATAGGTTATCCAAGTATCAAGATATCAGCCTTACACAAACAGGGAATAGAAACTTTACAAGAAAAAATAAAAAATAAAGTAACGCTGTTCTCGGGCCATTCCGGTGTTGGCAAATCTACATTGATAAATACTCTGATACCTGATACCCATTTGAAAACGGGTGCTATATCCGATTATCATGGAAAAGGTATGCATACCACTACTTTTTCGGAAATGATAGAACTCCCTCAAGGCGGTTTTATTATCGATACTCCTGGTATAAAAGGTTTTGGAGTTGTAGATATGGAAAAAGAGGAGATTTTCCATTATTTTCCCGAAATATTTAAATGCTCGAAATATTGTCGTTTCAATAATTGTATTCACTTGAATGAGCCGGGTTGTGCTGTAAGAGAAGCAGTAGAGAATCACTGTATAAGTGAGAGCCGGTATAAGTCCTATTTAAGTATGATGGAAGAAGAGTCAGAGGAAAAATACAGAAAGTAGATATATCTGTGATTTGAATTTTTTATGAGAAGAAATTTCTCAGAATAAGGATCTATACACAAACTAGATAATGACGATTTAATTTTAAACGGTTGTACTTAAAACTCATATTTTGTTATAACTTTGGGTTTATAAGCTATTTTATGAGCAAATAGAGCCTATGGAAGCAGCTAATAATTTAATTCTTTTTTTCCAAATTCTTTATGTAGTTACTGCATTAGGAACCATGATTGTGGTTATATCGGAAAATAGGAATCCATTGAAAACTATTTCATGGGTACTTGTCCTACTATTGTTGCCTTTGGTCGGTTTGATTATTTATTATTTTTTTGGAGAAGATAATCGGAAGCAAAGGTTGATATCTCACAAGATGTATAAGAAGCTTAATAGGAGGTCGATAGGTAGGAAAGAGTTGTTGGAGACTTTAAATCCGCCGACAGATCATAAAGGGCTTGTGAATTTACTGAACCGATTAAAAGGAGCCCCACTTTATGGAGGAAGTAAAGTCACATTTTATTCTGATGGAAAAACTAAATTTGATGCTTTGTTCGAAGAACTGGAAAAAGCAAAAAAGCATATCCATATACAATATTATATTTTCTTGGATGATCATATTGGTTGTCGTGTACGAGATATTCTTGTCCGTAAAGCGAAAGAGGGGATTGAAGTTCGATTAATATATGATGATGTAGGTTCGTGGAAAGCTAAGCGGAATTTTTTCAAAGAGATGCAGGCAGAGGGCGTTCAGGTACAACCATTTTTGAAAGTAGCTTTTAAATTTCTGACAAGTCGTGTGAATTATCGAAACCATAGGAAGATTGTTGTAATCGATGGCGAAATAGGATTCGTTGGCGGTATGAATATCGCTGATAGATATATAGATGGAGTTGGTTTCGGAATTTGGCGCGATAGTCATATTAAGATTGAAGGTAAGGCAGTGGCAGGTTTACAAACTATTTTTCTCATAGATTGGTATTCTTCCCGAAAGGAGTTTTTGGCCTCAGACTCATATTATCCTATTTTAGAAAGTAGGGGTGATAATTTAATGCAATTAGTAACAAGCGGTCCGGTAGGACCATATAAAGATATACATTTGGGTATATTACAATCAATCTCTAATGCAAAAGAGTGTATATATATTCAAACCCCCTATTTTGTTCCAACCGATCCTTTATTATTAGCCATTCAAATGGCTTCGATGAGAGGTGTTGATGTTCGTTTGATGCTTCCTCGTCATTCCGATACCACATTTGTACATATCGCCTCAATGTCTTTTCTGAAAGAAATACTCGACGCAAAAGTGAGTGTCTTTTTTTATGAAGCAGGATTCTTACACTCTAAATTAATGGTTATAGATAATTCTCTAACAATAACAGGTTCTGCAAATATGGATGCCCGTAGCTTTGAGCATAATTTTGAGGTGGATGCTTTCATCTATAATGAGGATACTTGTAAACAAGCAAAAGAAATATTTTTTAAAGATATGGAGCAATCAACATTGTTGTCAGTTGAAGAATGGGATAAGAGGTCTAGGTTTGAGAAATTCAAAGAATCCGTAACTCGTTTATTCTCTCCATTATTATAGCATAGCGATTATTATTTATGAAATTGATATATAGATTATTGATATCCATGTTTTGTTTGAGTTCCAGCGTGTCGAATGCTCAGAAAATAAATATATCGTTGCTACAAAATTCGAATAAGGAATATGCATTTGTTCTTAATAAAGGGATAAAACAGGATACTATACAAAAGGGTATCGTACCTTTTACCGGTGATTTGATAATAAATATTCCTAACAATGAAAAAGATTATGTTGGTATGGGATCATTACAAGTTAAAGATACCAAACCTTTAAATGTGATTATTAATCATGAAAACTTTAGTGTAACCCAAGATGCAGGAGGAAAATATGTGTTTGAAAATTCGTCCGAAAATGAATTTTTATACTCTATTATGCAAGGTGGTATTATGCCTGCTCCAGATACATCTTTGTACGCTTTTCATTTTATTGATATGATACGTTATATGCAGCAATTGGAGCGGGTTTCTCAAGGAGTAAATCTCATGGAGAAAGCCAAAGCTCGATTATATGCTTTGAATCAGTTAGATATGGAAAAATTATATACAAGTAGTATCTGGTATAATGTAATTGATGGGATGGTTAAGCTTAATTCCAGTCAGCAAATGCTTGGAGAAGATATGATTACCGTTTTAAAGCGGATAAAATCACAAGAAGTATTTGAACACTTGGCAGATAATTTGATTACCATTACCCAGCAATTTGGTCTGGATGATGCTTTTGATATAATTGTGCCATACATACAAGAGACGGGAAGGATAGAAGTGCCACAAGGAAATATGTATGTCGCATTTACGTTAGCAAAAGTGCGAAAAGGAGTAGAAGCTCCTCCATTGGAAGGTTTGTCTCTTCCTCTGATTAATAGTGACGCAAATAAGACTTTGCTGATTTTTTATGCACCGGATTGTGATAATTGCCATGTGCAATTAGATCAATTGATTAATCTTTATCCGGATTTGAAGAAACGGAAAATTAGAATTGTCGCTATATCTTCAGATACGCAGAATGAAACATTTAGTCGAGATACAGCTCGTTTCCCATGGCCAAATTCAGATAATTTATGCGACTTCAAAGGGTTTGGTGGACGTAATTTTATAAATTATGGTGTAATGAGCACACCGACTATGTTTCTTTTAGATGCAGATAAGAAAGTCATTAAGCGTTACGCCTTAGTTGGTGATATTGATTTTTTTAGTGTTGAAAATAAGAGAAATTAAAGAAAATAGGCCAAAATAAAGATAATTTTATTTGAATTAGTTAAAAAAACTATATCTTTGTGTCTTGTATGTTCTATTCAGGAAACTGGAATCGAACTTATAGTGTAGAATATTAATTAAATTACAAATCTTAATACATCGCATATTAAGTATTTTTTATGAGTAAAAAAGTTGCACTCATCACAGGCGTTACAGGACAAGATGGAGCATATCTGTCTGAATTTTTGATAAAAAAAGGGTATACAGTTCATGGAATTAAGAGGAGATCCTCTTTGTTTAACACAGATCGTATTGACCATTTATATCAAGATCCTCATGATGATAATAGAAATATGATTCTTCATTACGGAGATATGACAGATAGTATGAATCTGACCCGTATTATTGGAGATATTCAGCCGGATGAGATTTACAATCTTGCTGCAATGAGCCATGTTAAGGTAAGTTTTGATATACCTGAATATACTGCCAATGCTGATGGTATAGGTACTCTCCGTGTTTTAGAGGCTGTTCGATTATTAAATCTAACTGATAAAACAAGGATATATCAGGCTTCTACATCTGAGCTTTATGGATTGGTTCAAGAGATACCTCAAAAAGAAACAACACCATTTTATCCAAGAAGTCCTTATGCTGTAGCGAAATTATATGCTTATTGGATTACAGTAAATTACCGTGAAGCATATGGAATGCATGCTAGTAATGGTATATTGTTTAATCATGAATCTCCGTTGAGGGGGGAAACTTTTGTGACTCGGAAAGTGACTAGAGCTGTTTCACGAATAGTTCTTGGTCTTCAAAATAAAGTGTTTATGGGGAATTTGTCCAGTAAACGAGATTGGGGACACGCAAAAGATTATATAAAAGCTATGTATTTGATTCTCCAGCAAGAGACTGCTAATGATTATGTCATTTCGACAGGGGTTACGACTACAATTCGAGATTTTATAAAAATGTCTTTCTTGGAAGTCGGTGTTGATGTCGAATTTAGAGGCGTAGACGAAGAAGAAAAAGGATTTGTAGTAAATGTTAACGATGAAATCTTTTCTAAAGTTGTAGGTGAGGAATACTTAGCTGCATTTAAGAATAGAATAGGAGAAAGTGTTGTTGGGGTTGATCCAGCATATTATCGTCCTACCGAAGTTGAATTGTTAATTGGAGATAATACGAAAGCTCGTACTAAATTAGGTTGGGAGCCGACATATGATTTAAAGGCTCTTTGTCAAGACATGATGTCTCATGATGTTGAGTTGATGAAGAAAGAAGAGTTTTTGAAAAATGGAGGTTATCGAGTTTTGAACTATTTTGAATAAGAAATAGAATTTAGATGATAGATAAGGATGCTAAAATATATATAGCAGGACATCGGGGATTGGTTGGTTCGGCGATTCTCAGAAATCTGAAAAATAAGGGTTATATTAATTTTATCCTTCGTACTCACGCTGAATTAGATTTAACTAATCAGGATGCTGTAGCACAGTTTTTTCTTAATGAAAAGCCGGAATATGTTTTTTTAGCAGCAGCAAAAGTTGGCGGAATTATAGCAAATAATACGTATCGAGGACAGTTCATATATGAGAATTTGATGATTCAGAATAATGTTATTCACCAATCTTATATAAATAATGTCAAAAAATTAGTATTTTTGGGAAGTTCTTGCATCTATCCTAAGGAAGCGGATCAGCCGATGGGAGAGGATTCCTTGTTGACAGGTCCTCTAGAATATACAAATGAGCCCTATGCGATAGCAAAAATTGCTGGACTAAAAATGTGTGAAAGCTATAATATTCAGTATGGTACTGATTTTATTGCTGTAATGCCCACAAATTTATATGGCCCAAATGATAATTTTAACCTAGAGACATCTCATGTATTACCTGCTATGCTTCGAAAAATATACTTAGGTAAGTGCTTGGAAACGGGTGCATGGGATATAATTAGAAAGGATTTAAATTTCCGTCCAATAGAAGGAATAACAGGCGATTCAGAGGAAAAGCATATTCTTGATATTATTGCAAAATATGGTGTGAGGAGGAAAGAGGACGGTGAGGTTCAAGTTGAATTGTGGGGTTCAGGAAGGCCGATGCGTGAGTTTCTTTGGAGTGATGAGATGGCAGATGCTACTGTTTTTGTTATGGAGTCTGTAAACTTTTTGAACTTAACTGATGTTATAGAAGGGAGAGAAATCCGGAATACCCATATAAATATTGGAACTGGAGAAGAAATTTCTATAAAAGATGTTGCAACCTTAATTAAAGAGATGGTTGGTTTTAATGGTGAGTTATGGTTTAATATAAATAAACCAGATGGTACTATGAGAAAACTATCTGATGTATCTAAGCTTAATTCTCTAGGTTGGAAACACCAAGTTAATATTCAAGACGGTCTTAGTCGTATGTATTTGTGGTACAAAGAATATAGTAGAATATAAATAG